>CAYRVJ010000001.1:0-48896 GCA_964427785.1 uncultured Alphaproteobacteria bacterium
GCGTCGATGGATCGCGCGTTATATTCCATGATTTTATGAAAGTAAAAAAATTCGTATGCGGAAATTGTTCTATTTCACATGATTGTCCGACGCATCAGGCTGTTGGAAATAAGGTTAAGAACAAAAAATCGGCTTAATTGAAAGCACTTCACGCAAGCTTAGCTGTGGCGATGCGCACGGATAGGCAAAGTTTACTTCCGGTCTTGGAATTTTACGGCTTTCTTATAGCAACAAGCACAAACCAGCATCGTTTATTAAGCTTATAAGCGGTATTCCATAATCGTGCATCTTTGCAGAGGCATAAATTCCGATTTTCTCACTCAAAGGAGAGTTTTATGAACAAAGAACAATTCAAAGGAACTGTCGATCAGGTAAAAGGCAAGATCAAGGAAACTTGGGGACGCCTTTCAGCAATAGCTACGCCGCCTTTAAAGCCAATGGCCATCATCAAATAAAGTGAAAGATACCGTAAACTACCTTTATAAGTCTGTCATGTATCTCAATGATGTATCCTAAAGATAAGGCCACTTCCTGCTTAATATCGAAGAGATTGTGAGCTATAACACGATCTCTATATTTTTTTAATTCGATCTTGGCTGGGCTGCTATCATTATTTAATTGTATACCAGCCTGGAGATTTTCTATTGCAAGCTTCTCATTGTAAGCTGCTAATCCTAATTCAGGTGGATTCCAATTTCGGGCATTTTGAATGATTAGTGATTTTAGTTCTGTGTCATTTTCAACTTCTTGGATTAATGTAGCAATAGATGCCCTATTGTTTCCGTAACCATCAAGCATTTTATTAAGTAATAGTATCCATTCTTGTAGTAAACATCTATGGATTATGTTGAGTCCCCATACTTCCGGACTTTGATCGAATTTAGTTTTGAGTTTCTCGCTGTCATTTTGCCTAGAAAACATGCATTCTACTGTTATGGCAGTTCGTGCATCTTGAAAAATCTCTTCTATTATTTGAGTGATTCTCTCAATTTTATTCATAAGCTTCTCATTTTTGTTAGCACTGGGTCCCTCACCAACACCACTTCGCCTTTCGGCATTTTTCTCCGGCTATGATAGCAAAAGGCGAACTGCGGGGAAATGGCCGGAGAAAACGGGCTATAGTTTTATAAAATTCTCTGAGAATGCGCGGCTGTGTAGGCAGCAGAGAAGGGAATAGCGCCACAAGCATTTGAAATATCGGATCAATTCCAGCGAATACGCGAACCCGCCAACTTGTACCGGACTCAATGGCGGTGGTGGGAGTCTAGCACGATGAATTCTCTCGTTCTATAGGTGGAATTCCCTGCTAACAGGGAAAATAACAGAGAATTTGGGCGGTTTCAATACGCCAAAGGCGAAGGGTGGAGAAAAAAGCGCGTTATTATGGCGGGCTAGGGGCAATTGCAGAGCGAATTCCCTAGAGAGAAAACAGGGAATTTTTAAAATATTGCTGGGAATTTATAAATAGAAGCAGGCTATCTTATCACTTTAATTGCATCAGCGTGGATTCAAGTAATGAAGTCTGCCAATGCAATACTAGAAGTGAAAGCCCGCCTGTTAAGATAAAAATAACAGTAGGGACAACGAACGGGATAAACGCCAGACGGGATTCCGATTGCTTCAATATCCAATTTTCCAATGAGCTTTTTGAATTAGAAAGCCAAGTTTTTAATAATAAGACAAAGCTTATAAACGCCACTACCGTTACAATGCATATCACGGTATCAACGGCAAGGATTGCGGATTCGGCCAGCCTATGGAAATTTTGTAACTGTTCTGGCGGTGCGTCATAGCCTGAATTTCCATTTAACCACATTATATAATGCCGGATGCCGATTTGCCTGCTGGCTTCCCATCCAAATGCCAGCGCCCAGACGGCTAGCAATCCACGATAATATTGCTGGGTGGGATTGCTTACGGTCACAGTCTGAGTTTTGGTTATGCGTTCATGCCAAGTGCGGGATGTTTTAGATGCTTTAATGCAATCGAAAAAATAGATGATGGAAGAAAGAAAAATAAGAAGATTGCGTCCTAAGGCTGTTCCAAAAGAAATCCGGCCGCCTTGTTCGTTTGCAACTCTAATGCCAAAACAAATGTGCCCAAAACTGGCCTGCCAACGCGAACATTCCATGGCCGCGCGACATAATAAAAAAGCGACTATAGGCAGCAATGCCCATAAATTAACAGGCCAAGATGCCGCAAAATTTATAGTGGTGGCAAGATTCGGAATCGGCATGTGCCGATCCCACGGCGATATTGCATAAGGAATTACCACCCAAACTATGCTGAAGAAAATTAGGACATCCAATTGCCATGCCAAAAGTCTTTTCCATATATGCGCAGTTGCCATACCGGTCTCCCCAAATTGCTGCCTTTATATGTAACGGTTGAGGATATATTAGTCAATCTTAGGTTGTATCCGGTATGGCTAGAATTTCCTGGAAAAATAATAGGAAATTTTTATAATAGGACAGAATTCATTTTTGGAGAGGAGATTATATATGTCCACGATTCATTGGAGAAGATCGCTGGCTTGGCAATTGGATTGGATGTTATGTATTATAATTATTCAGGCGATTGCGTATCTTTTTTCTATTAAGTCATTTCAATCGGCAATCATTCCAAATATTGGTCTCCATGCAAATTTTATTTTGGGGTTTGCCATAACCACTCATATTTTGTCTCTAAGCATGCCATCAATTGATATGGTTATACCTATAGTCTTTTTCTTGCTGTACCGTTCTATTATGGAATCTTCAAAGCAGCAGGCAAGTGTGGGGCATATGTTTTTCGGGTTGAGGGTTGTAGATAGCTTTAATAATAAAGTATCTTTCCTTACGTCTATGTTGAGAAATTTTTTAATTTTTATTTCTTCTTTGATTTTGTTTCTTGATTGCTGGAAATCGCTTCGATCTTCCTCGACATGGCATGATCGCGCCACTAATACCACAACGGAGATTGTGTCATCAGTGGATTCACGAGATCGCGGTTTGGCAATTTTGTATCTGTGTGCGTTTGGCTATGTTGCATGGATTTCAACAAGAACAAATAGATACGTAGATTGGCTGAGTCAATATACGGATTCTATGAACTCAGAACAAATTCAACAACAAAAAAATATGGTGCAACTGGCGCATGCGGTAATACAGAGCACAATATATAGTAGCTTAACCATCGTCATTATAGGGTTATTATTTTTATGTAAAAGCTTCTTGTTCAACAAAGTGAATGTTCGCAAGAATTGGATTCTACGACGCGAAGCCTACCTGGCTATCGGCGCCTTCCTGATGCCTGCTCTATTAATTATGTTAACGGTAGGCTTTTCTCTTTATATTTTGTATGAGCAAAATCAGGCTTTAATAAATTCAATACCTAGATAGTTTTGAATAACTACTTATCTTTTTATTTAGGAAGCCTATCTTTTTCTGGACCGTTTTTGAGTGCATTAATTAATTGGCTCCGGGTAAGTTCATTAATTCCGCGATCCCCGAATGAAATTACACCATCGGATTTACCGCTTCCTGTTCTCATTTTCTGATCCAGTTTCTTAATATTTTCTAGGATGATTACGTCTCTGTCGTTGCCTGCATCTTTATTCACTTTAATCATGTCGTCAATATTTTGCATGTGTTGCTGAAATTCCTTTTCGGTAATTTCATTGGCAATGGGCTTACCAATCATATCAATAGCTTTAGAGGTCAAAGACCCCCCAATAGCACCCGCAGCTTCGAGAGACCAATCCAAAGTTTTGGCTTGCGGAGTCGGAGAAATCTTACGTGGATCTAAAGGAATTTGTTGCTGAGGCGGTTTCTGACTCCCCAGATCTTTTGGCGCATCCGGACCATATTCTTCCGGTTCCGGTTCTGGCGCAGGCAGCGGCGGGCGGTTAGGATCGAACGGGGATGGCGGCATCTGATCTTTCGGCCAATCGGGATAAGGCGGCTGGCGCCGATCCAATTCCGGATCATCCGAAGCTTCAGATGAATCGGCGCGCTGCATGGCCGCAAGTAGATGGGACGGCATAGCATCGATTTGCCGTTTAATGCCATCAAAAAAATCATGATAGGATTGATCCGGCTGCGGCTGGGATATATCCAGATCCGGGAAATTTTCCTGAATCGTGTTAAACGCATAATCCTTATGAACATCATGCCAAGTTTTGCGGATCATATCGCCGGTTTGCTTGCCAAGCGCGAAAGGATCGTTTGGCGATGGATATTGCGGCAAATCGCCCAAATCGGATCGCTGCAATCCCCAATTGCCCATCCAGTCGCCCCAACCGGTTTTGTCTTGCGGAGGCTGCGCCACATAAGGGGGCGTGGTTGTCGGCAACCCAAAGGTAGGTTGCTGCAGGGTAAATTCCGGTGTATCGGCAGGTTTGCCAAACATATTGGCAAGTCCGGTAATCAAATCCACTATTGGAGGTTTCTTTTTCTGCCAATCCCATTCGCCGGGCAGCAGTTTCTGAGGTTGCGACGAGGATGTTAATGCATCGAAATTGTTGATTTGCTGAGAAAAGGGCAAGCCAAATAACCCGCCTCCTGGCGGTTTATTAAAGAACATATGGTTTTCCTTTATAAAGGTTGATGTTTGTGCACAAAAAATCCTGCGTCGCTGAAGCTATGCAGGGCGCGGTCCGCCCCGATTTTTATCGTGCGGACATTAAAAAACCCGCTTCGGCAAGGCCTTAGCGGGGGATTTTGCTGACCCGTCGGTCAGTAATTACACTTGTGTAAGTGTATAAAAATCATACCATAAAAATTTAAAAAATCAAGCTTTCTGGAAACTTTGCCGCGAAAAGAGCAATTCAGAATGAATATTTTTATGGAGGGTTCCGCTTTTTTAGAAATTTGCAGAGAAAATTTCGTGCACAACTCCGAGCCAGGGCGTGGAGTTTCGGTGGTGGGAGTCTGGCACGATGAATTCTCTCGTTCTATAGCCGGGATTCCCTGCTAACAGGGAAATTAACAGAGAATTTCCGCGGTTTTGGCTACTCTAAAGACGAACGGTAGAGAAAAATGCCCTGATTGCGGCGGGTTAGGGTGAGTATAAGATAAATTCCCTAGAAAAATTACAAGGAATTTTTATAATAGAGCAGGGATTTTAATATGTTTATCAAAGAAAAAGTACTCTATCTCTAATTTGCTTGAAATAGCAAATCGGCGAAATCGCAAGGGTTGTAGCGTATGACAAATCTGCTATGAAAAGAAACGGAAATACGGGATTTTTGTAATGAATCGTTATGATCGTCAAATACGTTTGCCGGAAATTGGCCGAGAGGGGCAAGAAAAGCTCTTGACGTCTTCGGTTTTGTGCGTAGGGGCTGGGGGACTAGGATCGCCAGCGTTGCTCTATTTGGCTGCGGCCGGAGTAGGGCGCATCGGTATTATCGATTTCGACCGTGTGGATGAAAGCAATTTGCAACGGCAGATTTTATATTCCAATGCCGCTGTGGGCCAGTTAAAAGCAACGCAATCTGCGGACCGTTTAAGCGCTTTAAATCCTGCGATTCAAATAGATGCCTATAACGAGGAATTGAACGCGGAAAGCGCTGCGCGATTGTTTCCTGTTTACGATATTATTCTGGACGGAACGGATAATTTTGAGGCTAAATTTTTAATCAACGATGCTGCCGTAAAATACGGCAAGACCTGGATTTACGGCGCTATTCAGGGCTTTGATGGGCAGGCTAGCGTTTTCAATTATAAAGGCGGACCTTGTTACCGCTGCCTATACCCCGAAAAACCAAGCCAGCCTGTTATGAATTGCGCCGAAGCCGGAGTTATTGGCGCAGTAGCGGGAATTGTAGGCGTCACGCAAGCTTTGCAGGCTATTCAGATTATCGCCGGTCATCCCAGTTTTGAGATTTTAAGCGGAAGATTATGGAGGGTGGATACGCGCACGATGCACACACAGATCCTTAATATACAAAAGAATCGGGCTTGCGTCATTTGCTCGCGCGAACCGAATGCTATTGTTCCGCAATACGCTTCCCCTGTTTGCGGCGCGGTTTCTGAGATCTCGGTGCGGCGGGTAAAGAATAAAGTAAATTATGTTCTTATCGACGTGCGTGAACAAGAGGAATGGGATAAAGGGTCTATCAAAGGCGCGATTTTATGGCCGCTTTCCAAGATTATAGCTGGGCATATGCCTGAATCATATCGCGGAGAAGAAATTATTCTTCACTGCCAAAAGGGTAAGCGCAGCATGCAAGCGGTAGATATTTTGAGAGCGCATGGATTTGCCGACGTAAAGAGTCTATCCGGCGGATATGAAGCTTGGCTTGAAGATGCTCAATAGGGCGTATTTTTAAGCATTCCCACGAATTTTATAATTAATTTTGCGGCGACATATAGGATTAAAATCGCCGTCATCTTCTTGACCATTATTGTATTAATCTTTGAAGCGCCTAGCCAGGAGCCGATCTGACCGCCTATGAAAACGGCCGGTAGTAACGCCCAGTAAGGCAAAAGCAATGAAGGTAGGGCGGAGCTTTCCGCCTTGATGGTTTGGCCAGCAATGCCGGCTACTGAATTGACAAGAATGAACAGAGCGCAGGTTCCTGCAACTTGCTTGGCATTTCCCCATCGCAGGAGATGGAGAATGGGGGCCAGAAAAATTCCGCCGCCAATCCCAGTTATCCCCGCCAAAGCGCCTAGCAATGTGCCTAAAGATGGCGCTAACCATCTATGATATGCCATATTGGAACGTAACAAAATCTGGTTTTTTTCCGGCAATAATAGCCTTATGCCTGAAAATAGCAGGGCGAAACCTAGCAGCCCAGTAAAAAACATTTCAGGCACAGGAATTAGGCCCCCTAAGAACGAGGCTGGAATAGAGAAAACAATCCACGGAAGAACACGATGGGTCTGGAGATGTCCTTCCCTGGAGAAATGCCACACACCGCCAGAAACCACGATAATATTGCAAAGCAAGGATAGAAAGGGAATGGTCTTGTAATTAGTGTCGGCAAGAACCAAAAGCGCATTATAAGTTGATCCCCCACCGAAACCGACGCAAGCGTAAAGAAAAGATGTTACCAGAAAAGCTAAGGTTAAAAAAATCATGATTTATTGCTCTCGTTTGAGCAGGTCTCTGCTATCCTTGCGGACATCGACTTGAAGCGAGATGTGAAGACCGTTTACATACGCCGACAGTCCATCTCGGCTTTTTCCCATAGCCGATAGTTTTTGCACATCTCCCATTGTCGTGCGAAGCGCCAGGTAAGATTCGGCCTCGACCCATATCAATTCTAAGGAATCTCTTTGGGAATTTTCATGGCATTCGTCAAAGCGGGGATGTACTGCCATAGTGAACGCGCTCGAACCCATAGGAATTTTCTTTTCTAAAATATTGCCACCAAGAAGACGGTTTAATTCTTCTTCCGTTATTTTAAAGATTACGGATTCCTCTGTGATTTTAACATTCATGATGCGTCCAGAATATCTTTCCATTCCCTGGGGGTATTGGTATTGGCCATAAATTTTTCATATTCGACCGGCAGGTTAATGGGGGAAATATTATTGGCGTTTAAAAAACCTTGTACGGAAGGTTCCTGCCCAAAAACAAAAGGGGGCGTAATAAAAGCCGGTAAAGGATGTCCCATAAAATACCCGCCTTTATTTTGCAAGATCAGTTTTTTGATGATTTCCGGACTAATCAGCGGCATATCAACCGGAATAAAAAGATATCCATAGTATCCTGGTTTTTCTTTTAAAACATGGCGAATGGCTGCTGCTGGACCAGCATATGCTTCGTTATCCGCGAGGCATGAATAATTTTCTATTGATCCGCTTATGAATATATCTTGTATTCCCGCGTTTCTCAGAATATCCATCATATGCTCTATAAGGGGTCTGTCTTTATAACGCAGGAGCGCCTTGTTTTGTCCCATGCGGCTTGATCTGCCGCCAGCTAGCACAATTCCTGCAATGTGCGCTAGATTAGACATAATTCTTCCCATGGGCTATCTGATTTATTGGAGTTTCATCTTTTAAAGAATGGCCCGGCAGCCATTCGCTATTTCCGGCGAGGTAATGTTCTTGCTTCCAGATGGGGGCGCGTTTTTTGATTTCCTCAATTACATACCGGCAGGCTTCGAAACTTTCGGCTCTATGCGGAGAACTGACTGCGACAACAATGCTAATACCGCCAACAGGCAGGTCGCCTTTATAATGAAACACGGCATAACTAGTGTCTGTCCATACAGTCTTAGCTTCCGAGCAAATGCTAAAAAAAACCTTCTCTGTCAGACCAACATGAGCGTCATAGGTAATGCCGCAAACCTTCTGCCCGTTATGATAATTGCGAACGGTTCCGATAAAAAGATCTATAGCGCCATGCGCAGAATTTTGGACATTACGGATCGTTTCTTCTATATCGATTGTGTTCTCTGTCACTCGTACAGTAATAGTCATTTCTATCCTCCACAAACCGGGGGAAGAATGGAAAGGGCGCAACTCTTATCGATTATATAATCATCCTGCAGGATGGCGCTATCGTTTGCGAGAACCGAACTGGCGACAAGAATTTGTTGATCTTTTCCGATAGTGTCGGCAAAAAGGGATTTAATGACATTAATAGTGGCTGGAGCTTCAAGCTTTAGGCTTGTATCAATGCCGAATTTGCGGAAACTGCCATAATGTTGAATGATAAGGTCGATCATTTTGGGTTTCCAAATCCTTGTTTTCTAATTTTATTGAGGGCGTCGCCCACAAAAGGCGAAAGAATGTCCCAGCATTCTTTTACAGCTTTAGGCGATCCAGGAAAAGCGATCACTAAGGTTGCGCCAATCATTCCCGCAGTCATACGCGAGAGCCACGCTGTGTCTGTATAATGCAAGCTCTCGCTGCGGAGGACATCCCCCAGGCCGTCGAGCATCCGCTCGCTAATTTGTTGTAATACATCGGGGGTGACATCCCGGGGGCCAGGACCTGTTCCGCCACAAGCAATTAGGAGATCAGGTTTATGCTTGCCGCATGTATCCAAAAGCGTTGCGGCGATTTTATCTTTCTCATCTGGAATAAGAGTATAGGATGAGATTTCCGCTCCAGCCTCGCTTAGCAGAGTTCTAAGAACTTCTCCCGATTGATCCGCATATTCGCCTTTCGATGCGCGGTCGCTCATGACTACTATGCTTGCCTGTTTTCCTCTGAGGAATGCGGGATCGGGCAGTTGATCGGCGAGCCACTGCGGAATGCCTTCCGCATTAACCCACATACCGCTTTTCCCGCCTGTTTTCACAAGCAGGCGAATGCCTTCGATAATGAGATTCGGATCTATACTCTTTGTAAGATCCCAAATGGTTAGTAAGGCCGTATTGACTCCAGCCAGGGCTTCCATTTCTACGCCGGTTTTGGCAAAAGCGACAGCCTGCGCGTAGACGGTAATGCTGCTATTTTGTGAGTCCATATAGCAGTGAATTGTAACTTGATCGAGCGGCAAAGTATGGCACATTGGGATTAAATCCGGCGTTTTTTTCGCTCCCGCAATGCCCGCGACTTCCGCCAGCGCCAGAACATTGCCCTTGGGAAGCGTATTATTTTGTATAGCTTCGAAGGCTTTTTTGTCCATGCGTATTGTGCCGCAGGCAACCGCCCGGCGGCGCGTGGGGCGTTTCCGCTCCACATTAATCATTTTGAAATTCGGCTCGTTGCAAGTGTCAAAGTGAAGGGCTTCCAATTTATGTTTCATAGCAGTCTTTCCTTTTTCTAGCCGCCAATAGAGGCTAAATGAGGCGTTGCGCCCGTGTTTCCATCATGCAGGAAATGCGTTGATGTTTTATAGGCCATTAGATTGATGATTTTGTCTTGTAATTCTTCGATTTGATCGTCTGATTGCAACAAAAATCTCAAGGAATGGCCTCCTTCACCGAATAAGCAAAGATGCAAGTCTCCCTTGGCGGAAACGCGCAGGCGGTTGCAAGTCTTGCAGAAATCTTTTGAGTAGGGAGCGATAAGGCCGATTGTGCCCATGCTTTTATTGTGTTTAAACTCAATCGCTGGCCCGGCGCCTTCCTTACGCGGTAAAATACCCCAGCCTTTTTGCAGCAATCTTTTCGTTACTTCGGTCCCGGGCAAATGATGCTCAGCAAAATACGCTTTATTCTCACCTGTTCGCATCAATTCAATAAAACGCAGCGACACCGACTTATCGGATACAAAATCTATAAATTCATCCAATTCATTATCATTCAAACCTTTCAGCAGAACAGTGTTTATTTTTATGTTTTTGAACCCCACCCGGAAACATTCCTGCATTCCTTCTAAGATTTCACCTAAACGCCTATGGCCTGTGATTTTCTCGAACTGTTCCGGCTTTAGGGAATCAATGCTGATATTGATGGCGCGCAGCCCGGCATCATAATAGTCCCGCGCGCGTTCCGGAAGTTTGTATCCGTTCGTAGTAAAGACCAGCTTGCGTAGGCCGGGCAGGGATGAAATATCTCTCGCGATATCCAGAAAATCCGGCCGCACGGTGGGTTCGCCTCCCGTTAAACGGATCTTCCAAACGCCAAGCGATATAAAAGCTTTTGCGAGTCTGCGGATCTCGTCTCTCGACAAGAAACTTTCGCAGCCGGATTTCTTATAGCCGTCCGGCAAGCAGTAGGAACAACGGAAGTTGCATACATCCGTGATGGACAGGCGCAAGTACGGAAAACGCCGCCCAAAACTATCCGCAATCTGCGGGTTATTGGTCACTTTATAGTCTCCTTTCCAAAACGGGGAGGCCGGAGCGTTTCCACTCGCGACCCCGGCTAACCGACCATATCTATGACACAAGATTTAGGCGCGGAGAGCTCGGAGTTGCCATGATGTTAAGTATGGCGAAACTTATTTCTTATTATGGTAGATCGAGGATAAAGGGGACTTGATCTGAATCAAGAAGGAAAAGGTTATAAATGCTGAATTTTTGGCTTGTTTTGTTAATTTTTCACGGCTCACATGTGGCCGTTTCCAGAACGAAGCTCAAGCCTTGGTTTATAGTTGGGTTCGGACTAAGAGGCTATTTAATTTTTTATTCAGTTTTAAGTACCCTTTTGCTAAAATTAATGGGACTTCGGCGAACATACTTGGGAAAGCATGACAAAAAATACAACCCCATTTCTATTGTTCTCGAAAGCTATTATGTTATGGCGGTTTTCTCTAGGAAAAAGAGATTCAGAATAGATCCGATGCCGCCTTTATAAATCAGGAATGGAAAAATCTAAATGAACTTGGCCAGCACCATTCAGAGAACAGCGTTCTTCCAAAGCGTAGATCCACAAACCATCGAACATCTCGCAAAACAATGCCATCAAAAAACCTTCGCTAAAGGCCGCGATTTATTTGCCATGGGCGACCAGGCATCCGCATTTTTTATTATTTTAGATGGTTGGGTAAAGCTCTATCGCGTTTCTAGAGAAGGGGAAGAAACCATCATTCATGTTTTTGGACCCGGGGAATCTTTTGCCGAAGCTGCCGTTTTCAATGACAGTAAAACATATCCTGTAAACGCGCAGGCGGTTGAAGATGTCTCTGTTATTGAAATCCCCCGCAGCTTTTTTATCAAAAAGATTGAAGAAAACAGCCAGTTTGCTCTTCGTATGCTTGGGGCTATTGCCGCGCGGCAGCATTATCTAGTGCAGCAGCTTGAACAAGTTACAACCCGTACCGCGCCGCAACGAATAGGTGCTTTTCTAATACGTTTTTGCAAAAAGGAAAAGCAAGGGTCGGCTGGCTGGACGGTTGATCTTCCTTATGATAAATCCATCATATCTACCCGCCTTAGCATTAAACCGGAGACGTTCTCGCGCGCGCTGGCCAAACTTGAACCCCATGGTGTTGCTGTCAAAGGCCGCAGCATATGGATCGCCGATATGAAAAAACTCGCGGAATATTGCGACTTGTCTTTGCAGGAGACACCTTGCTAGAGGTTGTGATTATGCTTCTTGTCCATCCGGTCTGGATGAAAAGAGCGCCCCACTATAGGCAAATAAATAGATTCCAAAGCAAATCGACCAGAGAATGGCCGAACCAATAATCCATTCCGTTATATTACCCGGCATTATTATAGGTCCAAAGACCCGCATTAAAGCGGCAATCTGAATTATAAAAAAAGACAGGGCCGCCGTCACCCCAGCTCTCAATGCACGGCCTGTATGGCCCAATGTGACGCGGCAAATCATGCCCAGGATCATGGATCCAATACATCCGGCGGTCAGCGCATGAATAACAATCGGAATATCCCATAAGCCAAAGCCTGTTAAAGACAGCAAGCCAAGACCTATAATCAGCCAGCCATAACCAGCGTGCAATATCCAAAGCAAAGGATCGCCAAACGTTTTTATTGTATGATAATGGCGCATGCGAATCGCGTGTATCGCGCAAGATATAGCCGCGCAAATACCCATAGCGATCGTATTTTTAAAAAAGATGAAACATATGGTAACAGCAACCAAGGAAGCTAGCGCCGCTACATCCATTTTCGTCTGCTCAGTTTGGAATACCATAATACCTTTGCGCCGGAGCGCAGCTACGGTAAAAGCCGGTATAATTCGGCCGCCGATCAAAGAGATCATCATCAGAATCATCATCAGCGCTGCATGCAGCGCGGAAATATTGCCGCTTATCATAAACCAAATGTCGCAAGCAAACATAACAGAAAGCAAAGTCAGAAAAACAAAGTTTCTCTTGTTCCAGCTGCGTATTAAAGGAATAGCTAGCGATATTACCAAGCTAGGTATAAATAAATTCTCTAGGAAAATCGTTAGCCATATGGGCAAGCTCATGTCAGTATTCATGGCAAGGCGTCCTATAAGCCAAAGAACGCAAAGCGCCGCCAAGTGCGCCTGTCTTGCGGGCGCGCCACCTGTCCAATTGGCAACAGCTGTTAACAGAAACCCAGCTATAATGGCCATGCTAAATCCATAAATCATTTCGTGAGCATGCCATGAGGCAGGATTCATTATAAAAACGGGCGGCGCGTAGTAGCCGGCATAAAAGCTGCCCCATAAGCCAATGCTGAGAATGCCGTATGCCGCGCCCAAAAAGAAAAAGGGCCTAAAGCCGCGTCCCCAGAAGGGAGTCATAAAAAGAGAATTAAACGCTATGGTCATGTAATTTCTTTAAGGCTGTAATAGTGCTGAATACCAATTTCTTTCCCGTAAATAATATACTCTGCGTTCATGAATACGATCGGCTCCATTGTTCCAAAATTCAAAATAATCAGGAACAATTCTAAAACCCGTCCAATAAGGAGGACGTTCCACCCGACCTATCGCCCACTTTGCCGTATAATACGCGATGCGCTTGAGAAGTTCGCTATGATCGCGCATCGGCTCGGATTGATGCGATGCCCATGCGCCAATACGGGATTTTAAGGGACGCGAAGCAAAATATGCATCCGCTTCCTCATCGCTGACATTGTTAACGTATCCTTCGATGCGGATTTGGCGGGCGCATTCTTGCCAATAGAAACATAAAGCCGCTTGAGGATTCATTTCTATCTCACGCCCCTTGCGACTCAGGCTATTGGTATATATAACGAAACCGCTTTCTCCATATTCTTTCAATAAGACCATGCGGCAGGATGGCGCTCCACAACGCGTTGCTGTTGCCAAGCAAACAACCGAAGGGTCTTTTACGCCATTTTGCTGCGCCGTCCGATACCATTCTGCAAAGACTTCCCAGGGTTTCTCTTGTGTTAAATCGGAATCGTCCGGTTCCAAAGGTAGCCGGGTTACATTGGATATATTCATTTTAAGGCGCCCTCTGATAACGGATGCAGCGCCAAGGTGCGACGGGCATAAGATACTTCATGTGACAAAATTTAATCAAATATTTCGGGAGTCCATTTGATGTAGATCAATATTCTAAAATGGCTTTCCTAATAAAATATTATTGAACCAAGGGATTCTGAGAACCTTCCAGATGAAAGCCCCTGATTTTGCATCGTCCCGCCAAAAGCTGAATGTATTGATGGAATGCTCTGCGCCAGCTTTTTTCGTGGAGATCTTTTGCAATCCATTCCGCGACATTGTCAAATGGCAGTTGTTGTCCATCGGCGCGTTCATGGACCTTGATAATATGATATCCAACTTCTGTGGCTACGGGTTCCGAGCTGATTTCTCCCGCCTTCATTTTAAGCAAAGATATTTCAAATGCCGGCATTGTTTGTCCCCGGTTGATTTGCCCTAGCCTGCCGCCGTCTTTGGCGGAAGAGCAGGCCGATTCTTCGCGGGCTATAGCTTCAAATAGATTGGGCGCAGACTGTAGCCGGGTAAGCGCGGCCTGCGCCCGAAGCAGGGCCGCGGACCGCGCCTTTTCATCCGTGGGATGAGCTATGTATAGAATATGAGATGCTTCGAAAAGTGGAGATGTAAAAAAGCGCTCTTTGTTATTCTCGTAATAGTGTTTGCATGTTTCGATGTCGGCGCTCGGCACGGTAATTTCGCGCGCAAGCAATTCCTCGATAATAGAGTCTGGGTTTTTAATCGCTTCGTCTCTTTGGCATAATCCGATTTCCGATGCCCGTTGAATAAGAATTTCTCGGATAACTAAGGCGCGCATGGCTTCATATTTTGCGGAGAAAAGGCTTTCCGCCGGATGATATTGTACTTCGGCGCTGATTTCGTCCGGCGATATTTTTATGCCATTTACCTCAATTCCTGAAACTTGCGTCTTCATCAGAAGTTAACTTTCTTAGGTTGCGCGCTTGCGGACGATTTGATATGGACGGGCTATATAGCCTATAGGTGCGCTTAGAGCGTGCACAAGTCGGGTAAAAGGAAATACAACCAGTAGAAATAATCCTAGCGTAATATGAAGTTTAAAAACGAAGGCAACATCGACTATGAACAAATGCGCATTGCCACGGAAAGTGACAATATGCTGCGCCCAGTTCATGAATTTGACCATTTCATGTCCGTCCATATGTTGTAAGGACACTGGAATGGTGGAAAGTCCAAGAAGTAGTTGAGCCAGAAGTAGTATAAGGATGGCAATATCAGCGAACGAACTGTTGTTACGGATGCGCGGATCAAACAGGCGGCGATGCAGAAGCAGACAAAGCCCCGCTAAACAAACCAGACCAGCAATACCGCCTGCGGCAATAGCCAGAATTTGTTTGGCTCCGTGTGAGATGCCCAGCGCATCAAAAACTTGTATCGGCGTCAGCAGCCCGATGGCATGCCCCGCTAGAATAACAAGAATCCCCAGGTGAAATAAGATACTGCCTATAACCAGCTGCTTTCTACGCAAAAGTTGGCTAGATTTAGTGCGCCAGGAATATGGATCGCGATCGAATCGCAATAAGTTTCCCAAAAGAAAAGTGATTATAGCGATGTACGGAAAAATCTGAAACAGAAAAAAATCCATAAAGTTGTCCATTGTTAGCCTTTCTTAGCTGTTCATTCTCGCCAGCATTTCTTCCGCTTTCGGGCAGCCGCTGTTCTGTCCAGTTGTTTGCGGCGTATTTTCAAAGGCGAATTGTTCCTCCCATTCGCGGTCGACTTGTTCCGCGCTTAAAACGTCGCCGCTGGACTTTCTTAGAAAATCCTCAACAGACTTTGCGTCAGGGCTGCGAGATGCTGCTTCTGCGGCCGCTTCAAGAATTGATGCGTACAAAGACCCTCTATTATGAAGGCGTTGAGCAAGAGAAGAAAGAATATTGACAACACTACTCAACGTTTCTGAGGCTTCATTGGGCGGCAAAGTCGAGAGATATTCTAGGAAAAGAGGAAGATAGTCCGGCGTTTCTTCGGTCTGAACATATAGCCCAGCATTTTCATAAACTTTTAACAGATCGGCGAGCGCCTGGCCTCGGTCGCGCGAATCTCCATGGATATGCTCGAATAAATGCAATGAGAGGGAAGGGGTGCGGTCAAAAAGAGCGACATAATCTTCTTGCAAATCCAGAAGTTCGCGCTCCCTCAAGGCATTTATAGATTTCTGGACATTTTTCAAGACTTTGTCGGACAGCCATTTCTCGGCAGATAAAAGCTGCGCGCACTCATCCAAAGCCTGGGTATGGCAAGCTTCCGGATATGTCAGCAAAAATCCTAATATTTTGAGTGTACGCATATCTCTATCCTCTTTTAGTGACGATCGCCGCCGCATCCGCAACATTCACCCTGCGAATGCGGATGGGGTTTCTTAGCATCGGAAGATGACTTTTCCATTTCCTTTGGGCGTTCCGCTTGTGTCTCCTTATCTTTCAATTTAAGTTTCCTCAATATATTCATCGCTTGCCTCTTTTGTAAGTTAACCGCATCCCCCGCAACTGCCGCTTCCACATCCGCTTTTAGTAGCGGCGGCTTCTTCATAGAAGTCGCGTTCAAATATTGTATTGACGCGGTTGCTTTTCGTGCTTCCGCATTGGCCGCGCGATTGCTTAGGGTTTTCGAAAATATCGATAGCGCTATTGCTATGGGAAGAGCAGCCATTGCCAAAGCTGAAACCACAACCTCCGCTTTCGCCAAAGGCATCCAGCGTTTCTTCGCGGTGCCCTGTGGGAATGACATAGCGGTCTTCGTAATTGGCGATCGCCATGATTTTATACATGTCTTCCACTAAGGCTTCCGTTAACCCAACTTCATCAAGAAAAGCCGTATCAGGTTTGCCTTCAAACATTTTACTGCGCATGTACTGCCGCATGGCCATCATGCGCTTGAGTCCAAGGCGAATGGGAGCTTCTTTGCCGCCAGTCAGCATATTGGCCAAATATTTGACCGGAATACGCATGTCATCCAGGTCCGGTATAATGCCATCGGCGCGCGTGGGAATCTTTCCCTGCGCGGCGGCGGATTGAATGGGAGATAGAGGCGGAATATACCAAACCATCGGCAGAGTACGGTATTCGGGATGTAACGGGAACGCTACCTTCCAATCCATCGCCATTTTATAAACTGGCGATTTTTGTGCGCCTTCAATCCAGTTTTCGGGAATGCCGTCGCGCCTGGCCTGCGCAATTACTTCAGGATCGTGCGGATCCAGGAAGATGTCTAGTTGAGCATCATAAAGATCCTCTTCTTTTTCCACGCTGGCCGCCTTTTCAATACGGTCGGCGTCATATAAAATAACGCCAAGATAACGGATGCGGCCGACGCAGGTTTCGGAACAGACTGTTGGTTCGCCGTTTTCTATTCGCGGGTAGCAAAAGGTGCATTTTTCGGCCTTGCCGGTTTTCCAGTTGTAATAGATTTTTTTGTAAGGGCAGCCGGAGATGCACATCCTCCAGCCCCGGCATTTATCCTGGTCTACAAGCACGATTCCGTCTTCTTCACGCTTATAGATAGAGCCGGATGGGCAAGACGCCACGCAGGTTGGGTTTAGGCAATGTTCGCATAGACGAGGCAGGTACATCATGAATGTATTTTCGAACTCTCCATACATTTCTTTTTCGATATCTTTGAAATTATAATCTTTTTTCCGATGTTCGAATTCCGTACCAAGGATCTCTTCCCAGTTTGGTCCCCATTGCACTTTCTCCATCCGTTCGCCCGTGACGAGAGAGCGTGGCCGCGCCGTGGGTATGGTTTTCATTTCCGGCGCTTTCTGCAGATGGTCGTAATCAAACGTGAAAGGCTCGTAATAATCGTCTATCTCGGGCAGATTGGGATTGCCAAAGATATTGGCTAAGATCCGCCACCGGCTGCCTTGCTTGGGGTGTATCTTGCCGTTAGCGTGGCGTTCCCAGCCGCCTTTCCATTTCTTCTGGTTTTCCCATTCCTTCGGGTACCCGACGCCGGGTTTGGTTTCTACATTGTTGAACCAGACATATTCTACGCCTTCACGCGAGGTCCAGACATTCTTGCAGGTCACAGAGCAAGTATGACAACCGATACATTTGTCGAGATTCAGCACCATTCCTATTTGTGCGCGTACTTTCATTTTATACTGCCGCCTCCATTTTCGCAGGCTCGTCCATCCAGTCGACCTTATCCAGTCTGCGAACGATCACGAATTCGTCGCGGTTTGATCCGACAGTGCCATAATAGTTAAAGCCATATGAGAGTTGCGCGTATCCGCCTATCATATGGGTTGGTTTTACAGTTGCTCTCGTGACAGAGTTATGGATGCCGCCTCTAGCATTGGTGATTTTGCTGCCTGGCGTATGAACCAATTTTTCCTGCGCATGATACATGAGCATCATGCCTTCATTGACACGTTGCGATACGACGGCGCGCGCGACGATGGCTCCATTCGTATTAAACACTTCCAGCCAGTCATTGTCTTTTATGTTGATCTTGCGGGCATCAACCTCGCTAACCCAGACGATGGGGCCACCCCGGGAAAGGGTGAGCATGTGCAGATTGTCTGTATAAGTAGAATGAATGCCCCATTTCTGATGGGGAGTAATGAAATTCAGCAATATGGCCGGCGATTCCTTGCCATGTTTATCCAGCATCTGATGGACAGTGCGGGTGTTAATAGGGGGGCGATAGGAAACCAAAGCTTCGCCGAAATCGATCATCCAAGGATGGTCTTGATACAATTGCTGCCGGCCGGTAAGCGTACGCCACGGGATGAATTCATGCACATTTGTGTATCCCGCATTGTAGCAAACATGCTCCGATTCTAGCCCGCTCCAAGTGGGAGAGCTTATAATTTTACGGGGCTGCGCTTGAATATCGCGGAAGCGGATTTTTTCTTCCTCTTTGGGACGGGCTAAATGCGTGTGGTCGCGTCCAGTAATTTTGCTTAAAGCGGCCCAAGCCTTGACGGCGACTTCGCCATTTGTTTCCGGAGCTAGAGAAAGAACGGTTTCGCAAGCGTCAATATCGCTTTCGATTTTGGCGCGGCCCTGTTTCTCGCCATTGAGTTTTTTGAGGAAATCGATTTCATGGTCGGTATTCCAGCCAATGCCTTTGCCGCCATTGCCTAGTTTCTCCATAAGCGGCCCAAGCGTTGTGAAACGCTCGAAAGTAGCGGGATAATTCCGCTCAACTACCTTCATAACTGGAGCAGTTTTGCCTGGAATCAATCGGCATTCGCCTTTGCGCCATTCTTTGACATCCGGCTGCGATAGCTCTCCGGCGGTATCGTGCTGGATAGGATTCAAGACTATTTCTTTTTCTATGCCGAGGTGGCCTACGCATAATTCAGAGAATTTCTTGGCGAAACCTTTATAAATTTCCCAATCCGATTTACTTTGCCAAACGGGATCAATGGCTTTTGAAAGCGGATGGATAAAGGGATGCATATCTGACGTATTGAGATCGTTCTTTTCATACCAGCTCGCGGTTGGTAAAACGATGTCGGAATACAAGCAAGTTGTAGACATGCGGAAATCAAGCGTAACAACCAGATCCAATTTGCCTTCGGGAGCTTGGTCGCGCCAGACGGCTTCAGCGGAACGGCCTTTGCCTTCTTCTCCAAGATCCTTGCCTTGAACGCCGTGCTGCGTCCCCAGGAAATGTTTTAGAAAATATTCATGTCCTTTGCCGCTAGACCCAAGAATGTTGGAGCGCCAAACGAACATATTGCGCGGCCAGTTGGCAGGATTGTCCGGGTCTTCGCAAGACATGCGCAAATCCCCTTTACTCAAACGATCTACCACATGCTCTATCGGGTCGCGGCCAATGGTTTCAGCTTGTTTAACCAAATTGATCGGATTCTCCTCCAATTGCGGAGCGGACGGCAGCCATCCCATCCGTTCGGATCGGATATTGCAATCCAATAGCGTACCCGTCCATTTGCCGCGGTCGGCTAGAGGAGAAAGAATTTCATTCAGTTCTAGCGTTTCATAGCGCCACTGATCTGTATGGGCATAAAAGAAGGAAGTGGAATTTTGCTGGCGTGGTGGGCGGTTCCAATCCAGAGCAAAAGCCAAAGGCGCCCATCCCGTTTGCGGGCGCAATTTTTCCTGCCCAACATAATGCGACCAGCCGCCGCCGGATTGCCCTATGCAACCGCAGAACACCAGCATATTGATGCAGGCGCGGTAGTTCATATCCATATGGTACCAATGATTCATGGCCGCGCCGATGATGATCATCGATTTACCCTTGGTGACATCGGCGTTGCGTGCGAACGCGCGCGCTACCTGGATGACATTTTCGGCCGGTACGCCGGTAATGCTTTCTTGCCACTTTGGCGTATAGGGAATATCGTCCTGATAGCTGGAGGCCACATGATCGCCGCCAAGCCCCGCGCGCTCAATGCCATACTGCGCACATAAAAGGTCGAACACGCAAGCGACCGGCACTTTTTCGCCATTTAGGTCGATCATGCGCACAGGTATATTGCGCTCTAGAATGTCTTGATTTTCATTCGCGTTAAAATAGCCATGTTCGTGAATTTGGCTGCCAAAATAGGGAAAACCGACTTTAACAATATCGTCATGTGCGCCCAAAAGGGTTTTACGGGGACGAATAGAGTCGCCGCTTTGGGAGTCCGCCAGCGCAATATTCCACTTGCCTTCCTCGCCCCATCGAAAACCGATGGAGCCCGTAGGGACTGTAATTTTATCGGTTTTCTCGTCAAAACAAACGGTTTTCCATTCAGGATTGTTTTTTTCATTTAAGTTATCCTTGAAGTCGGAGGCCCGTACCATGCGTCCTGGGACAAAACGTTCGTTACGTTTATCGAGTCTAACCAGAAATGGCATGTCGGAATAAGCGCGGCAGTAATCGTCGAAATATTTGGATGTATTTTCAAGATGAAATTCCTTGAGAATCACATGCCCCATCGCCATGCCGAGGGCAGCATCCGTTCCCTGGCGAGGATTTAGCCAAATATCTCCGAATTTCGATGCCTCTGAATAATCTGGCGTGATAGTTACAACTTGCGTTCCCTTGTAACGCGCTTCGGTCATGAAATGCGCGTCAGGCGTGCGGGTTTGTGGGACATTCGATCCCCACATGATAATGAAACCTGAATTATACCAATCGGCGCTTTCAGGAACGTCCGTCTGTTCCCCCCATGTTTGCGGACTCGAAGGGGGGAGGTCGCAATACCAATCGTAAAAGCTCATACACACGCCGCCCAGCAAAGAAAGATAACGTGAGCCTGCCGCGTAAGAAATCATTGACATAGCAGGAATGGGGGAGAATCCAATCACCCTATCAGGTCCATAAGCCTTAATGGTATGAATATTGGCAGAAACTACAATTTCATTCGCTTCATCCCATCCAGCACGGACAAATCCGCCAAGGCCGCGAACTTTTTGGTAAGATTGCCGCAATACAGGGTCTGCCTGAATAGCCGCCCAAGCTTTAACCGGGTCGCCGCCAACCTGCTTCTTGGTTTTACGCCATAAATCTAGAAGGCGCTTGCGCACCATTGGATATTTCAGGCGATTTGCCGAATAGATATACCAACTATAGCTGGCGCCGCGCGCGCATCCGCGTGGCTCATGATTAGGAAGGTCAGGGCGCGTGCGCGGATAATCCGTCTGTTGCGTTTCCCAAGTGATGAGCCCGTTTTTAACGTAAATTTTCCAGGAGCAAGAGCCCGTGCAGTTAACTCCATGCGTAGAACGCACGATTTTATCATGCGCCCATCGGTCGCGATAAGCCTTTTCCCATTCGCGATTTTCTCCGGTCGCTATTCCATGACCGTTTGAAAAAGACTCTTTCTTTTGCGCGAAATAACTGATGCGATCTATAAAATAACTCATGCTTTTAAAGCCTCTTCGTATTGCACGTTTAGTTGTTTCAGCATATCTGGCCTTGATTCAGATCAAGAACTAGAGTTTTTAACATTTTATTTGGGCGTTTTTGCGCAGATAAAAGAACCATGTTAAGAAAAAGCAAAGTCCGTAAAATCCGGTGAATACCCATAGTGCGGCATCTGGCGAACCAGTTACAGTGATCGACGTTCCATAACTTTTCGGAATGAAAAAAGCGCCAAATGCGCCGATCGCTGAACTGAAGCCTATCACAGCGGCGGCTTCGCGTTCGGCTGCTTTGCGGATATCATCCTCAGATTGACCAGCCAGGGCTTTTTTGCGATCCTGCCAGAAGATAGCGGGAATCATTTGGAAAGTAGAGGCGTTTCCAACGCCTGTTGCGGCGAAAAGCAGAATAAACATAGCGAAGAAACCATAAAAGGCGCCAGGCTGATCTTTTATTCCGAGAAAATACAGAACCCCTAGCGCGCCGAGTATCATCACGGCAAAAACCCAAAATGTGACGCGTCCACCGCCATATTTATCGGAAATCCATCCGCTGCCCGCGCGGGCCAATGCTCCAACTAATGGTCCTAAAAATGCCAGTTGCAATGAATCTACGCTGGGAAATTGGGATTTTGCCAGTAAAGGGAAGCCTGCAGAAAATCCAATGAAGGAGCCGAACGTGCCTATATACAATATGCACATGATCCAATTATGCTTCCGTTGGAAAATTGCCAATTGCGAGGCAAGCGAGGCCTTGGCATCGGCAATGTCATTCATATAAAACCATGATAAAAGAGCTGACATAGCAATAAAGGGAACCCATATAAAAGCCGCGTTTTGAACCCAGAGTTGTGTTCCCTCGGCGTTTTGCGCCGGGCCGGCTAGGCCGTCGAAAAGATTAAGGCCGATGACAATCGGCACAAGGAATTGCACCGCGCTTACGCCCAAATTACCTAGACCGGCATTCAGCGCTAGCGCGTTTCCTTTTTCTTTTTTAGGAAAGAAAAAAGCTATATTCGCCATGCTGGACGCAAAGTTTCCGCCGCCAAATCCGCAGAGCAGAGCTAAAATTAGGAATGCTGAATATGGCGTTTGCGGATCTTGAACAGCCATGCCGATTCCTATAGCGGGTATCAAAAGCGAGGCCGTGCTGATAGCGGTCCAGCGACGTCCGCCGAATATGGGCACCATAAAAGCATAAAATATACGCAATGTTGCCCCGGAAAGACCGGGCAAGGCGGTTAGCCAGAAAAGCTGTTCTGTTGTGAAAGCAAAGCCGATCTTGGGAAGGTTGACCACAATAACGCTCCAAACCATCCATAAGGCAAAGGCTAAAAACAATGCGGGGACGGAAAGCCATAAATTCCGTTGAGCGATTTTATATCCTTCAGACTGCCAAAAAGTTTGATCCTCCGGTTTCCAAACCTTTAGCACAGGCCCTTTCTCTAGTTCCGGGAAATAGGCTGGTTCGGCGATTTCAGGAAATTTTTGCCGCTCCCTTAGGCGTATAGAAACATGCATCCACAGGAATGCAGTCGCAACCAGAGCGAACATCAGCATAAAACAGCTTGTCCAGACATTCAGATAGTCGTTCATAAGGCCAAAGCTTAAAGGCAAAAAGAATCCTCCAAGCCCGCCAATCAAGCCCACAATCCCAGCCACGGAACCAACATCATTTGGATAATAAACTGGAATATGCTTATAGATCGCCGCTTTACCCAACGACATGAAGAAGCCAAGCACGAATATAATCATGGTAAAAGAGACAAATCCCCACTCAAAACTGAAGGTAATGTTTCCTTTGATTCCGTGAACCACATAATCTGTTGAAGGGTATGACAACAGAAAGCAGCAAGCCGAACAAACAAAGAATGTCCAGTACATCACTGCTCTTGCTCCATATTTATCGGATAGATAACCGCCCACAGCGCGAAACAACGAGCCCGCCACAGAAAATAACGCCGCTAGAACCCCCGCTGTTTTGATATCCATACCGTATACGCCCACATAATAATGAGGCAGCCATAAGGCTAACGCTACAAATCCGCCAAACACAAAAAAATAATAAAGCGAAAAACGCCACACCTGCAGCTTTTTGAGCGGCCTAAGAGCCTCTCGCATAGATTTCGGCGCAGTCATGGCGGCACGGCGCGCTTGGATTTGCGGTTCGTCTTTTGTAAAAATCCAAAATAAGGCTGTCATGACAAGAAGAGCGATCGCCCATAATTGGGCAACCATATGCCAACCATAAGATATCATAACAAATGGAGCTACAAATTTGGTAACCGCGGCGCCGATATTGCCCATGCCATATATGCCCAGGGCTGTACCTTGATACGCCTTGTCATACCATTTGGACAAATAGGATATGCCGACAACAAAGCTTCCACCCGAGATGCCCACACCTAAGGCAGTCAAAAGCATCAGCTCGTAAGTGTCGGCATATGTCAAACACCAGGTAAAAAAAGCCGAAGAAAGCATAACAGCCATAAATATTGGTCGACCTCCATACTGGTCTGCCCATATTCCAAAAAATAACCGGACAAGAGATCCGGTCAAAATCGGCGTTCCAATCAGTAGGCTGAATTGAGTATCGGTTAATCCCATATCTTCCTTGATTTGAACACCAATAATTGCAAAGATTGTCCAGACGGCAAAACAGACCGTGAATGCCAGAGTAGTCATAGAGAGTGCACTATTTTTATCGGTTTTTGTTGTCATTGGTTTTTCCGTCAGTTAATCCGGTTAAAAGCATTCTTTCTTAATAAAATGGTTTATTCTGCACAAATTTTCCTTTACTTTTGCACTGCAAAAACCGATTTGGACTTGATTTAGATCAAGATGGGACTAAATTGGAAAAAACTTGTCAGATCATATAAATGATTGCATTGCCGAAAATTTTAAGCGCTTCTAAAAAACCTCAGTTGTTCGACGGTTTGAGCGAAAGCAGTTTGCAGAAGCTTTTATCCTGTTCTGTTATACAAGAACATGAGGCGATGAAAATTCTTGTTCAACAAGGAGACACGCCCGAAGGCATTTATTTAGTTATAGACGGCACTGCTAAAACATTTCGGCTAAATGAAGGGGGAGGAGAGGCTACAATACGGATGCTGGAATCCGGAGACACTTGTATGGAAGCGGTTCTCTTTATGGGAGGGCTTTCCCCGATCTTCGTACAAGCTCTAACAAAATGTAAGCTTCTTATGATTCCAGATAGGATAGTAAAAAGTCATGTTTTGGCCGATTCTGGCTTCGCTGTAAATATTTTGCGGATTGTGACGCGGCATTACAAGAACGCAATGCATCAAATCGACGCAATGAACATCAAGTCGCCGCTGCAGAGGGTCGGGTACTATTTTCTGAACAGACATCTGGAAGCAGGGCACGATAATCTGGAGTTTACGCTGCCTTTTAAGAAGCATACGATCGCAAATCATCTCGGCATGACCCCGGAAACGTTTTCTCGGACATTAAGGCAGATGAAAGACATGGGAATCAGTATGGAGGATGATCTTATACGGATGAAAGACGCTTTTTGTCTTTGTCATTTCTGTGATTCAGATACGGCTTCTCTCTGCAACAAGGATAGTAAAGGAGATTGTGAAAGGTGCCCGCTGCATTAGTCGAAAAGAGCCGGGTAAACCTCGACAATATCGCCAGGTTTAACAGTTTCTTGTTTTTCTGGAATATGCGCCCAGCCATTCATGCATAGGAATGGACTTACCATGAAAGACTCCTGACCATCCAGGAAGATCAAATTTACACAGCCATCTTCGGAATATTCAAGCTTGCCTTTCAGTATCATATGCAAGCCGGACTTTTTTGAGAAACTATTTTTAGCGCGTGCAAAAACTGGTTTCTCATTTTGTCTTTTTTGCATAATACGTAAGGCCTCAAGCACAAAAAAACGCAAACCTACGGCTGTTGCGACCGGATTTCCGGGCAGTCCAAAATAAAGGGCGCCCGAAGGCAGTCGGGCGAACAGATTTGGTTTTCCGGGTTTAAGCTTTATTTTATGATATAGTACCTTGGCGCCAAAGGACTCAAGCTCATCCTTAACAAAATCATAACTGCCAGCTGAGACCGCGCCAGAAGAAATGACGAGGTCATAATTTTCGGTTTCAGATGATTTCAATAGGCTTTTAAATTGTTCAGCATTGTCGCGTATGGCGGGACAAGTATGAACTTCCACGCCGCACTGCGTTAAGAAGGCATCCGCGTAGAATCTATTAGAGTTATAAATTTGTCCGCTTTCGAGAGGTTGGCTTAGATTGTCGATCAGTTCCGTTCCTGTTGTTATAAATAAAACTTTAGGTCTTTTAAATACGCTCAATTTCGAAATCCCGAGGGTCGCAAGCGGCATAATACGGATAGATTTTATACTCTCGCCTTTCAATAAAACGGATGCGCCTTTCTTGAAATCTTCTCCAGCGCGGCGAATATGTTGCCCAAATTTTGGCGGATCATTAAATTTAATTTCATCTCCATCTATTATCGCATTTTCAATCGGAACTATGGCTTCGGTGCCTTCCGGCAGCATGGCTCCCGTCATAACATGCCAGCAGGTGTCAGTCTGTAATACAATTCCTTTGGAGTTCTCTCCCGCGGGTAGAATGCCCGCTTTCTTGAGCGTGATAGGTTGTTCCGGCTTAGCGTTTTGAAGATCGGTCATCTTCACTGCAAAACCATCCATGGCGCTATTATCAAAGGGCTGAATATCCAAGGGCGACGCGATATCTTGCGCGCATACTCTCCCCAGGCAGTTTTCCAGAGAAAGGGTTTCCGTGCCCAGGCTTCTGTTGCTGGAGGCTTCTTGTATAATCTCGATGGCGGTTGCATAAGAAATCATAATTTACATGTACCAGTTTGTGCCCTTATCGCAAGCGACTTATTTCTTTGACTACTAGTATATGCGCGAGGAAAGTTGAAGGAGTATTTTTACAAACCATGCATAGGTTATTTCCAGTCAACCGAAGCTATGCCGTTTGGCTCTTGTCCGGTTCGGATCTCGTCAACGGCTTTTAGGCTCGCAACATCAATTATGGTTACCGTTCCTTGATATAGGTTGGTAACAAAAACATTTTTCTGGTCGCTCGATGCGGCGACTCCATGAGGGCCGTTTCCAGTTTGAATGTTGCCAATGAGCTGTTGAGTTTTGCTGTCTATTACAGAAACTTGGTTCCCAGGATCTTCTCTGCTGCCTTGGTTGGCGACGAAAAGTTTGCCTTGAGCCATTATAGATTGTACCGGGCCATTTTTTACTTTAACTTCCGCAATCACCGTTTTTCTTTTTGTGTCAATAACAGCGACTTTGTCCGTTTCATTAATAGTTGCATATAAAAGTGCGCTGTCAGGAGTTGTGGCTACCTGAACTGGTTTTGGCCCAACTATAATTTTTTTTACTTCCTGCTTTTTTTGAGTATCAACAATGGAGATTGTATTCTCTCCCATATTTGCAACATATAATATTTTTTTATCCAGGCTTAGGCGTAAACCGTGAGGATGTTTTCCAACTGGAATTTTTTCTTCTACTTTTAATTTATCTAAATTCACAAGAGCAACCGCATTTTCCCCCGATAATGTCACATAGGCAATTTCTCCGATATAACCGCCAGAGACGACATGAGCGGGGTGTTTGCCGACCGCGATCCGAGCGATAGGGCCATTGGGCATGTTTTTACGGCCATAGACAAAAAGAGAGCCGGATGAATCATGGGAATGCCCCATGGCGGTAACAAGCACATACTCTTTTTCATATGAAATATCTACATTATGGGGAATAGCGGGAAGTTGCACCGAGAAACTTTTTTCTTTATCCGGCCACGAAAGCGCCGAAAGAGACCGATCTTTTTCGTTCGCCGTGTATATTGTTTCCGCCGCTGCCGAACATTCGTTGGAGAAAACCATAAGAATTGCTAAAAATAAAGTCAGACGGACAGAGTGCATTTTAAAATCCTATATTTTTTTCTTTCAGAAAAGCATAGCGTGTCAATTTTAAGTGTGGCAGGCAAAAAATGTTTTGATTTGACCTAGGTCAAGTCGAAGAAACATCATATAGGCTATTTTTAATTTTACCCACAATATCTAGTAGGTTCTTGTAAATTCTCCGATCCGACGCGCCGATTTTCTAGGATTTCATATAGGTTTTTTTACGAGAATCTCTGATTCAAAATTCTGCGTCCTTCCTAAAAACACCTAACCTAAGGAATAAATTATATGTCAGTAGCTGCCATCGCTCTTTCTTTGCCAAAATCCAACGCAAATAAAAAAAATATGCATCCGGATCCAAAAATGGATCATATAGTCACGTTGTTCGGGGGCACAGAAGTGGATTGTTCTGAAACGGTAAGCGAATATATTTCCGGGTCGGATTGGAGAATCAATGCTAATGCCAACACCGGATACTCGAATGCGGGAATGATTAATAATGTAGCGGGGAAAGTAATCGCCAATTTCTGGCTGGATGAAATATACAATCCCGAAGAAGGCCTGGCGCACCGTCAGGGCGACATTCATATCCATGATCTTGATTGTCTCACCGGATATTGCGCAGGCTGGTCGTTACGGGCGCTTTTGAATAGCGGGTTTAATGGCGTGGGGGGACGGGTATCATCGCGTCCGCCGCGCCATTTCCGCGAGGCGTTGGGTCAAATGAGCAATTTTTTGGGCATCCTGCAATCCGAATGGGCGGGCGCGCAGGCGTTTTCTAGTTTTGATACATATCTGGCGCCTTATGTTTTTTACGATCAGCTTTCTTTCAAAGAAGTGAAGAAGGCGATTCGTCAATTCGTTTATAATTTAAACGTTCCCGCGCGGTGGGGCCAGTCTCCGTTTACGAATATTACGCTTGATATTTCAGTTCCGCAAGACTTGCAGAATCAATTCCCAACATATAATGATTCGCACCTGTTCAAGGGCATCAAGAGCGATAGCTTGTTCTTGAGAGCTCAACAGCGAGACATGGGCATTCGCTCCCTTGAGGATCTTACATTCAAGCATTTCTTGCCGGAGATGGAAATGATCAACATCGCCTATTACGAGGTCATGACCGAAGGCGATTCAACTGGGCAGCCATTCACTTTTCCTATTCCTACCGTTAATATTACTGAGGATTTCGACTGGGATAGCAAAGTAGCGAGCGCGATATTTGAGAATACAGCAAAAGTAGGTTCATCTTATTTCCAGAACTTTGTTGGAAGCCAATATATTATCGACCCAGCGACAAAAGAGCGGAAACCAAATCCTGAAGCTTACTCACCGGGTGCTGTTCGCTCGATGTGCTGCCGCCTGCAGCTTGATTTGCGCGAACTTTTAAAGCGCGGCAACGGCCTTTTTGGCTCTGCGGAAATGACAGGATCTATCGGTGTTGTCACGCTCAACATGGCGCGGCTTGGATATCGTTTTAGAGGCGATTTAGAAGGAATGATGCGTGAAATCGACCGCTTAATGGACATATCCAAGTCAACGCTGGAGAAGAAACGCGCCTTTGTTCAGAAAATGCATGATCGCGGGCTTTATCCTTATACATCGCGTTATCTTCCATTCTTTCGCAATCATTTTTCAACCATTGGCGTCAATGGCATGAATGAGATGGTCAGAAATTTCACAGGCGATGCCTATGATATTACTGATGAGCGGGGCATTCAAATATGCATCGATATTCTCGATCATATGCGGGCCAAGTTAGTCGGGTATCAAGAGGAAACCGGCAATTTGTATAATCTCGAAGCAACTCCGGCGGAAGGCACAACGTATCGCTTCGCCAAAGAGGATAAGAAACATTTTCCGGATATCATTCAAGCGGGAGCAGGGGAGAATATATACTACACCAATTCTTCTCAGATACCTGTTGATCATACGGACGATCCGTTTGAGGCGCTGGAATTGCAAAACCGCTTGCAATGCAAGTATACAGGCGGCACTGTTTTGCACCTTTACATGAATGAAAAATTGTCCGACGCGGGAGCTTGCAAGCAATTCATCCGGAAAGTTTTGGGGAGCTATCAATTGCCTTACATAACGGTTACACCAGTGTTTTCGGTATGCGATGCTCATGGATATTTAAATGGTGAGCAGCCGGAATGTCCGCATTGCCGGGCCAAAACAAAAGTATGGACTAGGGTTATGGGATATTTCCGCCCTGTTGACAGTTTCAACAAAGGCAAACAAGGCGAACACCGCCAACGTAAACATTTTGTGGAGGATTGGATTGATACGGGCAATCTCTTCGCAGGGGTGTGATGCGATAGAACAGGAGAAATCTTTGCAAAGCAGGGCAAGTGTTCTTCCTATCTATTCTGTGACGCCATTTACCATGCTCGACTTTCCCGGCAAGCCATCTTGTATCATCTGGTTCTCCGGGTGCAATATGCGCTGCGCATATTGTCATAATCCGCAGATTGTTAAGAGTAAGGGTCGTGGCGATGTCGCCGAAATCATGCATTTCCTTCAAAAAAGGCAAGGGCTTCTGGAGGGGGTAGTCTTGTCCGGGGGCGAGGCTTCAATCTATCCGGGACTTCCCGATTTCATCAAGCACATCAAAGCATTGGGATATCAAGTTAAACTGGATACGAATGGGCTTCGCCCCGATATTATTTATCATCTGATGCAGAAAAGATTGCTCGATTATATTGCACTCGATTATAAGGCTCCGCCTAGTAAATTCAAACAAGTCACAGGCATGGACAAATATATCCTCTTTTCAAAAACCCTTGACTTGCTTTGCGGGCAGAAGGATTTGAATTTCGAAGTGCGCACTACTGTGCATACGGACTTAATGGATGAAGGCGATGTTTCCGATATTATCCGCGATCTCGAGCGGCGCGGCTATTCCGGCCTTCATGCAATACAGAATTTCGCGCATAGCGACGAGCGGCCGACACTGGGATTTATGAATCCGCAGCGACGAGTGTTGGATATTTCAATGATCCATATTCCAAAGACTTTTAATCTGGCTTTTAGGAATTTCTAACGAAGAAACTTACTCACAAGCAAATAAGGGCCGCTTAATCGTATTTGACCCAGGTCAATTCAATTGAAGCAAAAATGCGTTTTTATGGCTTTAATATTTAGATGGTTCAATGATCAAATTATCCTACAGCACTAATGGCTTACTTTATCTTGACTTATTCTCCGCTATTGAGGCGGTCGAAAGCGTTGGGTATGCGGGAATAGAGCTTTGCTTCGATAAGAGGCAATTTAATCCATTTGATCTCGGCAAAGATGATCTTGCGCGAATTAAAAGTTTTCTTGAAGGCAGGATAATTAAGCCTGCTTGCATCTCAACTCCTACCATTGCTTTTTTAACGGACAGGCCACATGAACCTTCAATTATCTGCCTCGATTTGGCGGGCAGAAAGCAACGTATAGAACTTATCAAAAAAGGCATCGAAATCGCGAAATCTTTAGGCGCGCCAATCGTCAGTTTTGGCAGCGGTTTTATTCGGGACGAGCATGTAAAGAATCCCGATATAAATCCGACGGATATTCTTATTGAAAGCATTGCTGAATGTCTAAAGAATATAGGCGATGTCATGCTGGTTATCGAGCCTGAGCCCGGTATGCTGATAGAGACAATCGACCAGGGTATAGATCTTATAAAGGCGGTAGGTTCGCCGCAGTTCCGGCTGCATATGGATCTGTGCCATGCATATTGTTCGGAAGACGATTATTTTGGATCCATAATTAAAGCGGCGCCATACACGAGATATTTGCATGTGTCGGATACGGCGGGAGGATGCAATGTCAAACTGCTTTCTTATAAGAGCGATATGAATCTGGATTTCGATTTCGCCAGTTATCTCATATATTTTCCCGACACATGCGATTTCCTTTACTTGGATAAACAGCAGGCATTTTGCTTTTGCGAAGATATACCGAATACATCTTTACTTAAAGCGGTTAAATATTTGGCTGGCAAGAAATTTGTTCGATATGTAAGTTACTGTGAATTGGATAAATCTTCGTCTGCTCTAGATCGGGAAATCAACACGTATGCCGTTTCGGTGCCGGGTTTGAGCTTCTGCGTTCTGGACAGGGCAAAACCGATACTGCGCTATCTCAGAACAAAACGAAGCAATGGCAAATCGATATTAGAAAAGAAAGTTGCGAATACGCTGACTGGCAAAGTGCATTATCACGACATCCCGGGGCAGGGCGAAATCGATTTCGCGCGCACATTCAGGGTTCTGGAGAAAAACGGGTTTAATGGGTACGCGACAGTGGAGCTGTATCATCATATTGATACATGGGAAAAAGCGCTCACGGAGAGCATGACTATACTTTCAAAGGCTGTTGCAGATGATGGGAAGGAGAGAAAATATGCGTGAGGAGAAAAGCTACCTTCGGCGGCTGGGCTGGGATCCCGGCACGACTGGCGAACTGGACCATCGTGAAGTAAGCGCGCCTTATATTCGCCTGTCTTCGTGGAAGATGGGTGATCGGGGGGATAGCGTGTATCTTTTTGATATAAGAATGACACAGCCGAACGTAAATTTTTTATCGTCGCTGCAATTGCATTCTATAGAGCACTTCCTGCTAGCAGGGCTTAGAAAGCATTTGCCTCATGCTTTTGTCAACGTGGCTCCAATGGGATGCCAGACCGGATTTTACTTGGTAACCATTAACGAGGGGCGCGCCACCGCTATATGCGAAGCATATCAGAATACTCTTTTGGACATTCTCTCGGCAACGTCGGTTCCGTATGCGAATATTAAAGATTGCGGCCAACATATTCACCATAATTTAAAAAATGCGCAGGTCCTGGCTGAATCTTTGCTGGCCTGCCAAAGTGATTGGCTGAATATTATGCGGACTGCAGCATGAGTCAAGTCTCTGCAATCCGGACAATTTCTTGTTGCAGAAAGATCGAATATGAAATTATTTCATGCTTGCGTATTTTCGATATTGGCAATAGGACTTTAGCCGATATCGGCGCAGGCAAAGGGTCCAAAAGATTTATTGTCTTAGATAAAAATGTTAAGGAATACCGATCTGCGATAACTTCGTATTTTGATTACTACGGTATTAAAACGCGGATTTCGCTCTTTGAATCTGGCGAGTCAAACAAGACCATTCAGAGAGCCGTCAAGCTTCTGAAAGAATTGGATCAGTTTCCTATCCTTCGGCGCAGCGAACCTTTGGTGGCGATTGGCGGCGGCGTGTTGACGGACATGGTGGGATTTGCCGCCAGCATTTACCGCCGCGGCGTGCCGCATATCAAGATACCGACCACGCTTATGGGGTATGTGGATGCGGCGATTGGAATTAAATGCGGCGTTAATCTTAACAATGGAAAAAACAGAATAGGCTCCTTTGAGCCTCCTCTAAAAGTACTTCTTGACCCTGATTTTTTACGCACCTTATCAAATAGGCAAATTTTAAATGGCGTCGGGGAAATCATCAAGCTTGCAATTATATCAGACGCGAAGTTATTCAACGGCCTAGAGTTGTTGGGAAATTCTTGCGTTCAAAAAAAATTCCAGGGTAGCGATTGCAAGCTAATTCTTGATCGTTCGATCAATGCAATGCTCGATAATCTCGCTTCCAATTTATATGAAGAAGATTTATCGCGATCGGTTGATTTTGGCCATACTTTCAGTTTGGCTTACGAAATGGAATTAGGAAATGATTTGCTGCACGGCGAAGCTGTTGTCGTTGATGTAATTCTGTCCATCTTTTTGGCGAAGACAAAGGGAGTTTTGGCGGCGGCGGCGGCAGACCGCATACTTAAATTAATAGGGGCGTTTGATTATGACTTTTCCAGGGTGTTTCTAAAAACAGAAATCTTATGGGCATCGCTTCTGGAAAGACAAAAACATCGCGATGGTCAGCAAAGGATACCTCTGCCATGCGGAGTGGGGAAGCATGTCTTCGCAAATGATGTGACATATGAAGAATTGGATCGCTCGAATGGTTTACTAAAGGATTGGATATATGAAGGAAGGAATTTATGCGAACGCCGATTTCTCAGAGCTGGATAAATTTTCAAGACTGGCCGAGCTTTGGTGGGATAAAGATGGTGCCATGGGAATGTTGCATCGAATAAACGCCGCGCGCATGAGATTTATCGCCGACAATATCTGCATAGCAGGTAAAAAATCCATAGATATAGGCTGTGGCGGAGGTATTTTAACCGAATCTCTCGCGCAAGCGGGGGCATATATGACAGGAATCGACTTGTCAGCGTCTGTCTTAAAAGCGGCTAGCGTTCATGCGGAAAAAAGCGGGCTAAATATAGATTACCGCTTGGAAAATTGCGAGGAAACGGCTGGAAAAAGTCCAGGGGAGTTTGATGCTGTTTTTTGCATGGAAGTGCTGGAACATGTTCCGGATCCGGGCCGCACAGTGGCTGCTTGCGCCCGATTGCTGAAACCAGGGGGGAGCGTATTTTTTTCTACAATAAATAGAACGCTCAAAGCGTATTTTTTTGCAATTGTCGGTGCCGAATATGTTTTGCGGCTTTTGCCAAGAGGGACGCACATATATAAAAAGCTGATTAAGCCGCAAGAGCTGTTGATGTGGGCGGAGTCGTCTCATCTGGCCTTGGAGCGCACATCCAGTTTTATTTATAATCCGTTTTCAAGAAATTTCTCGCTGCGGAGCGGGGCGGATGTAAATTATATTGCTCATTACCGCAAGCCGCATGAATAAATTTTTTGCCCTTTCCAGGAGCTATCATGCAATATTGGATATTGCGGCTCCCGCTTTTTGCGCCCTGTTGTGGTTGGGGGATTTTCCCTCCCCAGCCATCATCGCCCTATCTCTCTTTACCGCATTTTCGGGGTATACCGCCATTTATGCCTTAAATGATTTAATAGGGCATGCCGCGGATAAGGAGAAAATGCGGTATTCCCTCGCATATCAAGGATATTCTGTGGAATCGGCCCAGGCACGCCATCCTGTAGCGCAAGGAATATTGAGTTATAAAATGGCGGTACTATGGATGCTCTTTTGGATGATCGCGGCGATAATTGGGGCTTATCTGCTTAACCCCATTATCATTATTATATTGCTTGCTGCGGCAGGTTGCGAGATTGCTTATTGTCGGCTGCTGAAGGTAACGCATTGGAGGTTGGTTCTTAGCGGCATTGTCAAAGCGGCCGGTCCAATTTCAGCGATATGGGTGGTGGATAGCTCCCCTTCGCCAGGGCCGGTTTTTTTATTGTTCATGTGGATTTTTTTCTGGGAAATTGGCGGACAGAATATTCCGGCCGATTGGAATGATAAGCGCGAAGATAAGAAAGTGAATGCAAAGACTATTCCGCTTCTGTTTGGGGATGAAATATCTGGGAAAATTGTTTTTTTTAGCCTGTTGTTTGTCGTCGTTATTAGCGCACTTTTTCCGATAATCTCGCCACTACGATTGGGTTGGGAATATTTAGCCTTGAGCGTGTTTATAGGCATTATGTTGCTTATAAAGCCTGCTTATAAGTTGTGCCGCGCGGATCATATTACCGACCAGCCTGCGCGGCTGTTTAATCGTGCCAGCTATTATCCACTGGCATTGCTGCTGCTTATGGCCGCATTGATTTGGTATCATCATTTAAAGAACGGCCCCAGCGCCGTTGGCCAAATACTAAATTGGTCATTAATATGACCAGCATCATTGTCGCCGGTGGCGCAGTTATTATATTAGTTCTTATATTATATATTAGGAGTGTGGCAGGGACGCCGCCCGGAATTAATCGAAATCCGGCGGACGATATTTTAAGTTGTATGCATATAGAGAAATTAAGTCCGGAATCTGGCGAGAATAATGCGCGGAGTGGGCTAAAAGATAATGGGACTGTCAGAATAAAAGCTTTTGTCCATAAAAGCGCACCGCAATTGCCTGGTCGACTATTATCTTTAGAAAATAAGAGCATATTGCCAAACCGCAGCAATAGAAAGGGCAGGCGCTCCCAGTATTATATCGCCCCACATTCCGGCTTAAAGAGCAAGAGGGGCAGAGGTAGGAAGCGTGTGCGTGCCGTGGCATCAGAGGATTTGATTGGTCAACAATTACACTTGTTAAGTCCATGCTTTAACCGTATGTCAGATCCGGAGTTTATCAAAAAAGCAACTAACGGTATTAAGATAAGCAAATATACTGATGGCATTAAGATAAGTGCAGATAAAGTCAATATTAAAAAATATCCTTATTGGTTAACTACCGCTAAGGATGCGATGTTAAAAGTAAACATCCGTAGCAGATAGGAGCGAGGGGATACTTGGATTTGAGCCAATTCTACGCAAGCTGATACACCATACAATAAATCTAATTATAGAAGGCAAAGAGTCCCTCACCAACACCACTTCGCCTTTCGGCGTTTTTCTCTGGCTATAATAGCAAAAGGCGAACTCCTGGGAAATGGCCGGAGAAAAGGGGCTATAGTTTTTTAAAATTCTCTGAGAATGCGCGGCTGTGTGCGCGGCAGAGAAGGGAACAGCGCCACAAGCGTTTGAAATGTCGCATCAATTACCGGGAATAGCGGAACCCGCCAACTTGTACCAAACTCAATGGCGGTGGTGGGAGTCTAGCACGATGAATTCTCTCGTTCTATAGGTGGAATTCCCTGCTAACAGGGAAAATAACAGAGAATTTGGGCGGTTTGGGTTGAATGAAAGGCGAAGTGCGGAGAAAAAGGGCTGAATTGTGGCGGCTTATGCGACGGCGCAGGGAAATTCCCTAGACTGCAAACAGGGATTTTGTAATTTGTCATAGGTATTTATGTGGCCAATAACAGGAGCATATTAAAAATATCGGCATATTTATTTTTATTGTGGTTTATTAAAGAACATGGACTATATTATTAGGTAATGAAAAAAATCCTCTCCAGCATTCTTATTATTTCTATCCTCGCGCTTTCGACTTTGTGCGCGATGCCGGTTGTTCATGCCAAGAGCAGCGCTCAGCAAGCCTCGCATTGCGAAACGGGCAATCATCACGATAAAAAAGATGCATCCAAAAATCTAATGTTGATGCAGGATTGCACCGGCGTCGATCTTCAATTGACCAAGGTTTTTACGCTGGAAAAACCCGATCTGCAAAAGCATTTGGTTTCCTATGTTTTGGTCAATGAATCCTATGGCTTTGGGTATGATCCAAGCCTGACCGGCGCGATACGTGGCCCGCCCGATTGGCCGGGACTCTTTAACGCCACTTCTCCTTCCATTATTCTCAGCACGCAACGCCGCCTGATATAGGTTCCCCTGCGCTCAATTTAATTTTGCGCAGTTTTTTTATTTGGGGAATTTCTATGAGGCATTTTTTATTTATTTTTGCTTTTATTTTATCGGCATCGTTCGCCATTGCGGCAGAAGCGGCGGAATACCGCCTTACCATTGCGCGCGAAACCGTCAATATTACCGGTAAACCGGTTGAAAAGATAACTGTTAATGGCACTATTCCGGCACCGACATTACGTTTTACTGACGGCGAGGATGTCGTTATCCATGTCACCAACAATATGGACGAGCCGTCCTCGATCCACTGGCACGGTCTGATCCTGCCCGGCGAGATGGATGGCGTCCCTGGCTTTAACGGTTTTCCGGGTATTAAACCGCATTCGACTTTCACCTACCGTTTTAAAATCCGGCAGACTGGTACCTATTGGTATCACGCGCACAGCATGGGCCAGGAACAGGACGGGCTGTATGGTTCGATCATAGCCGCACCCGCCGGGATTGACCCCATCCGCACCGACCGCGATTATGTAATCGTGCTGTCGGATTTTACCGACGAAGATTCGGACGACATTATGGCCAATCTGAAAATGGCCTCGGATTACTATAACGTCGCGCGCCGGACGATTGGCGATTTCTTGGGCGATGTGAAAGCCAAAGGTTTCGATAAGGCTTGGAAAGATGCCAAGGATTGGGGCGATATGCGCATGTCGCCGACGGATCTTTCGGATGTTGGCGGTTACACATTCCTAATTAACGGCAAAACGCCCGCGCAAAACTGGACAGGAATTTTTAAATCCGGCGAACGTGTGAGACTGCGCTTTATCAACGCGTCCGCCATGTCGATTTACGATGTACTACGCATTCCGGGCCTGAAAATGACGGCGGTGCAGGCAGACGGGCAGAATATCGAACCCCTGAAAATAGACGAGTTCCGTTTCGCGCCGGCGGAAACATATGATGTCGTGATCACGCCGGAAGAAGACAAAGCTTATACCATCGCCGCCGAATCCATCGACCGCACCGGATTTGCCATCGGCACGCTTGCGCCGCGCGAAGGTATGAAAGCCGAAATCCCGCCGCATCGCCCGCGCGCGCTTCTGACGATGGGCGATATGGGCGGCATGATGGATATGGAAGATATGGTGATGACGCCGGAAGACATGAAAAGCGGCTGGGCCGAAGCCGGAACGCCCAAAGACGATAAGGCGCTTAGCTATAAAGATCTGCGTTATGCCGGAATCCAGAAAGACACGCGCGAACCTGGGCGTACCATCGAAGTGCGTTTGGGCGGGAATATGGAACGGTATATCTGGACGATCAATGGAAAGAAGTTCATCGATGCCGATCCGATCCGCCTAAAATATGGTGAACGGGTACGGTTGAATTTTACCAATGACACGATGATGGCGCATCCGATGCATTTGCATGGCATGTTCGTGCAATTGGAAAACGGACAGCCTGCGGAAAAACTGCCCAACAAGCACACCGTGATCGTCCCGCCGGGACAATCTTATTCGGTGCTGCTAACAGCGGACGAAGCCGGAGAATGGGCGTTCCACTGCCATCTTTTATTCCACATGATGTCGGGAATGATGACCAAAGTGGTGGTCGCCAAACTGGATGCGGTGGATATTCCCGATAATATTCCCGCACCGGCCCAAGGAGGTTCCCATGCGCATTAAAATTCTAGGTTTGGCTTTGCTGTTTTTAACTTCTCCCGCGCTGGCCGAAGAAATCACCCATGATATGGCGGCGGAACATGGCGGCGGCATTTTCCATATGTTTCGTTTTGAGGCCGATTATGGAGGCAGTTCCAACGGCGCGGTTGCCAGCTGGGATTTGGACGGCTGGGTCGGCGGGGATGATGACAAGCTTTGGATCAAAAGCGAAGGCGAGCGCGCCGACGGCAGATTGGAACAGGCCGAATTTTGGGCGCTGTATAGCCGTAACATCGCAACGTTCTGGGATGCGCAGGCTGGCATCCGTTATGATGCAAAGCCCGAATCCACTGCTTATCTCGCCTTCGGCTTTACTGGGCTTGCGCCTTATTTCTTTGAAACCGAAGCGCATGTGTTTATCAGCGATGAAGGCGATCTCAGCCTGCGTCTACGAGAAGAGAACGACTTTCTTCTGACGCAGCAACTTATTCTGCAGCCTTATGTGGAAATCAATCTCTCCGCCCAGGACGTGCCGGAAAACGATATTGGCTCCGGCTTCACCAGCGGCGAGATAGGATTGCAAACACGGTATGAGTTCACACGCAAGTTCGCGCCATATTTGGATTTACGATACGAGCGCAAGTTTGGCGAAACGGCCTCTATTGCCGCAAGCGACGGAGAAGACAAAGACAATTTCATCGCCGCAATCGGTTTGCGGCTTATGTTTTAACCCCAACGAAAGAAAAGACTATGAAGAAAATAATTCTAATAATGGCACTGGCATTGCTGGCAAGCCCCGCCATGGCCAAAGAATATATCATCAAGGAAGTCAGCGATCCTGCGGGTAAGACGCCTTATTATTTCTCGCCGGACAAATTAACCATCCAGCCGGGCGATACCGTCACCTTCGTCAACGTGCAGGAAGACATGCATGATGTGATGTTTATCAGTGTTCCAAAGACGGTTGATGAAATGATCATGAGCCCGAAACACGAAAAAGAAGGCGAGAAATGGTCTTATAAATTTACCGTTCCAGGCACATATCAATTCCATTGCCATGCGCATGAGGCACTGGGCATGAAAGGTACATTGATCGTCGGTCAAGCCTCGAATGCCGGTGAAACTAAAACGATGGATCACCATAAAATGACGGAAAAATATGAGAGTGATTCCAGCGGCCATGCAGGGATGGGAGCATCGAATCTTCCGCAAGGTACGGGTAGGATTAACAATGTTGATGAGGACAAACGCACGATCAACATTACCCACGATCCGATCAAGGCGCTCGGCTGGCCGAAAATGAAAATGGAATTTCCGGTCGATAAAAGCGTTGATTTATCGGGTTTAAAAGCCGGTGATGCTGTGTCGTTCACTTTAAAGCCAAGCGCGAATGATGATTACAGCATCAACACGATCAAAAAAGGAGAGTAATTATGAAACTATATTTGTTTCTTTTGGCAATTATTTTAGGAACCGCTTTCTTCACGAATCCGGCTTATGCTGAGCAAAAACCTGCTTCGCAAATCGTGCCGCCCAAATACGAGCATTTACCGGCGAGGGAATTTAAACGCCACAAGGCCGGTATTAGACGGATGGTTCATTTACCACCGATGTTGATTCAAAAAATCGATGTACTGGACGACAGCCGAATGTCGAGCGGTGAAATCGCCATTCCAGATGTGCCGCGTTCGACGTTTGAGAAATACCAATCCAAGTAGTTTATTTTATTAAGTTACAGCGGGTAATACCATGACTCATCTTAACCACTTTTATAAAGGAGCTTTCAATATGAAGAAATTTAATGCTTTAAGGCAATTTTTTATTCTATCATTTGCAATACTTTTATTGTCCGGCTGCGCCAGCAACGGTACGGATGCCGCCAGTGGCCGTCCGATGTGTCCCATGATGGACGGTAAATCATGTTGTGAAAAGATGATGGAAGGCAAAACTTGTTGCTGTTGCCAAAAAATGATGGAAAACTGCATGATGAAGGATGGCAAGCCGATGGACATGAAACAGTGCCAACAAATGATGCAAGGCGGGATGATGAAGGATCAATCGGTAGCGCCTGCTGATATCCAACCTGCTCCTGCTGCAAGTTCAGAGGATCATAAAAAGCATCACACGCAAGACAATAAAGAGGTGAAATAATGGCACACGATCATCAGCATGATCCGAATTGTCATAAACCGCATAATCTTATGCGGTTTATGTGGCTAATTTATTTGACACTAGCCGGTATCGTCATCCTCTACTTGCTGGAATATCACTGGCAGCATACGATTGGCGTTCTGCCATATCTGATTTTATTGTTATGCCCCCTGATGCATTTCCTAATGCCGCACGGGCATCATCGCCATGATGAAAAAGACAATACGCCAAAATCATAATCGTCACAGGGAGTAAGTTTCATGCATCAGCATCAGGTTAAGACTTCGGAAACGGGCAGTTGCCATCATGCTAAACCGGACGCGAAGCATGAAGCTCCTCTCAAAATAGCATCGGGCGGCGCAGATGCGATCTACACTTGCCCGATGCACCCGCAAATACGTCAAAAAGGGCCAGGCAATTGCCCGATCTGCGGCATGGCGCTGGAGCCTGAGAATATCGCCATTCAAGATGGGCCTGATCCCGAATTAAAAGATATGAGCCGCCGCTTTTGGGTGGCCGCCATCTTATCCGCTCCGTTGTTGCTGTTTAGCATGGGCGGGCATTTTTCCAATGAGATGCTGCATGCATTTCTAATGAGTCCGCTTGCCACCTGGGGCCAATTGGTCATCGCAACGCCTGTAGTTTTATGGGCAGGATGGCCATTTTTCGAGCGCGGCTGGATGTCGATAAAAAATAAAAATTTGAATATGTTTACTCTTATCTCGCTTGGCGTCGGTGTCGCCTATTTCTACAGTCTATTCATTACGCTATTCCCAAGTTTTATAGAGCAATGGCTGGATGGAACGAATCTTTCCAAAGACGTTTATTTTGAAGCCGCTGCTGTGATCACCGCGCTGGTTTTGTTGGGTCAGGTTTTGGAGCTGCGCGCACGCGCGCAAACTTCGAGCGCGATGCGGGCGTTGCTTGATCTTGCTCCAGCAACGGCGCGTATTATCCGCTCTAATGGAAACGAGGAGGATATTCCATTAGCACATGTACATAAGGGGGATATTCTGCGCGTCCGTCCCGGTGAGAAAATTCCCGTTGATGGTATTTTGCTTGAAGGCAAAAGTTCCATCGATCAATCGATGATCACCGGCGAACCGATACCGGTGGAAAAGAATCCCGGCGAAACCGTCATCGGCGCTACCATTAACGGTACCGGCAGTTTCACCATGCGCGCGGAACGGGTAGGACAGGAAACTTTGCTTGCGCAAATCGTGGATATGGTGGCCAAAGCGCAGCGCACGCGCGCGCCCATTCAAAGGCTCGCGGATAAAGTGTCGGGCTATTTTGTTCCTGCAGTGATCGCAATCGCCGTGCTAGCTGCCGTTATTTGGGGAATTTATGGCCCCGAACCAAAAACCGGCTATGCGATTCTTAATGCTGTAGCGGTACTTATCATTGCGTGCCCTTGCGCGTTAGGTCTGGCGACGCCTATGTCCATCATGGCCGGTACGGGCCGTGGTGCAAAGGCAGGAGTGCTGATTAAAAATGCCGAAGCATTGGAAGGATTCGAGAAAGTCGATACCTTGATTGTCGATAAAACCGGCACCTTGACCGAAGGCAAACCGAAATTGATAACTGTGGTTGCGGAGCAAGGTTTCGATGAACAAACCGTACTGACTTTTGCCGCAAGCCTGGAACGTGGCAGCGAACACCCTTTGGCAGCAGCTATCGTACAAGGCGCGGCGCAACGTAAACTGGAACTGCATAACCCAGCAGATTTTCAATCTATTACCGGCAAGGGCGTTACCGGTACCGTACAGGGCCGAAAAGTGGCGTTGGGAAATCTTGCCTTGCTGGATTCAATGCGTATAGATGCATCGCATTTAAAAAGTCAGGCGGATAATTTCCGGGCGCAAGGGCAGACGGCCATGTTTGTGGCGATAGACGGCAAGTTAGCGGGGCTGGTCACTGTCGCCGATCCGATCAAAGCTACAACAATAGAAGCTATTAAGCTTTTGAAGGAGGATGGCCTGCATATTGTTATGCTGACCGGCGATAATAAGACTACAGCGGCAGCGGTTGCCGCGAAAGTCGGTATCGATGATGTGATCGCGGACGTATTGCCCGATCAGAAAAACGCCGCCGTCCGCAAGTTACAAGAGCAAGGACATAGCGTGGCTATGGCAGGAGACGGAATTAACGATGCGCCCGCTTTGGCGCAGGCCAATGTCGGGATCGCCATGGGAACCGGCGCGGATGTTGCTATGGAAAGCGCGGGCATCACGCTTATAAAAGGCGATTTGATGGGCATCGTGCGCGCAAGGCATCTAAGCCGCGCAACCATGCGCAATATCCGGCAAAACCTGTTCTTTGCTTTTATCTATAACGCACTGGGCGTGCCGATTGCTGCAGGCGTCCTGTATCCGTTTTTTGGTATTTTGCTTAGCCCTATTTTTGCCAGTGCGGCGATGGCATTCAGTTCGGTTTCCGTTATCGTAAATAGCTTACGGCTCCGGTCGACGCGGCTTTAGGGCCGTATACTGGAATACCTAGATATATTTGAAAACAAAGGAAAAATCATAATTCTCGCCTAAACCGGACACCTGAGCACTTTCGCCCGGAAAAATCCCGTACTACCCTTTTCGCAAAGAAGGAATAGTACGATGACCGAACACAAAATTCTGCAAGAACAAATTATTTATCAGCCGCCTGCGGCGTTGCGACCGCATCCGCAAAATCCGCGCAAGCATAGCGATAAACAAGTTGCGAAAATCGCGGCGAGTATTCGCGAGCATGGATTTGCGGTTCCGATTTTGACGGACGATAAAAATCAAATCATCGCCGGGCATGGACGGTTGATGGCGGCGCAGCGGCTGGGGATGGGGGAAGTACCGACTATCCGCGTCGGCCATTTGACCGAAGCGCAAAAGACCGCGCTGATGATCGCCGATAATAAATTGACGGAATTGGCGGATTGGGATTTTGAAAAACTGGCGGTTCATTTTGAAGATTTGCTGCTGCAGGATTTCGCGGTCGAATTGACCGGATTTTCGACGGCGGAAATCGATTTGATGCTCGATCCGCTGGAGCCTGAAAAAGAAGATCCGGTGCCGTTGCCAGATCCGAATCGACCGGCGGTATCGCGGTCCGGCGATCTTTGGCTGCTTGGCGAGCACCGGCTTTATTGCGGCGATGCGGCTAAGCCCGAAAGCTATTCGGAGTTGCTGCAGGGCGAGAAGGCGCAAATGGTTTTTTCCGATCCGCCGTACAATGTTCCGATTGACGGGCATGTGTGCGGCGCGGGGCGGATCAAGCACCGGGAATTCGCGCAGGCGTCGGGCGAAATGACCCCGGCGCAGTTTACGGTTTTCTTGCAAACTATATTTCAAAACACGGTGGCGCATTCCGCCGACGGAGCGATCCATTATTATTTCATGGACTGGCGGCACATGCAGGAAATTTCGGCGGCGGGCGCGGCGGTTTTCGGGAAGCTGAAACAATTATGCGTATGGAATAAAGACAACGCCGGGATGGGGACGTTTTACCGCTCCAAACATGAGCTGGTGTTTGTTTTTAAAAACGGTGACGCGCCGCATATCAATAATTTCAAGCTCGGTGAGGAAGGCCGGTATAGAACCAATGTTTGGGACTATGCGGGCGTGAACACGATCAAGCGCGACCGGATGGAAGAGCTAGAATTGCATCCGACCGTCAAGCCGGTGACGCTGGTGGCCGATGCGCTCCGCGATTGCTCGAAACGGGGCGGCGTGATCCTCGATCCGTTCTGCGGCAGCGGGACGACCATCATGGCGGCGGAAAAAACCGGGCGGCGCGGCTATGCCATCGAAATCGACCCGCTATATGTCGATACGGCGGTTCGCCGCTGGCAGGAAAAGACCGGAAAGCAGGCGGCGTTGGCCGGAAGCGGGCAAAGTTTCGATGAAATAGAAAAATCAACAGCCGAGGGCACGAATGACGGACGATAATAACGACGAATATCAGGTTGGCTATGCCAAGCCGCCGAAAAATACCCAATTCCAGCCCGGTAAAAGCGGAAACCCGAAAGGCCGTCCAAAGGGCGCGAAGGGGATTGCCACCGTCTTTATGGAAGAGGCGAATCAGAAGGTTTCGATCAAAATCGGCGATAAAACCGTGAAAATCACGAAATTGCAGGCGACCGTGAAGCGGCTATTCCAGCAAGCGCTGGAGGGTAAGCCGCACGCCATCGCCCGTATTACCGAGATGGCGCGGGTTATCGAGCCGCAAATGGAACAAAAGCCGGATCAGGCCTTGTCGGCGGACGATCAGAATATTCTTCGCGAATATGTAAAGCGGCAAATGCAGGACGGCGTCGATGGTTGACAAAAATTTATTGAACACTTTATTGCGGTCGGATTTCCCGGCGTTTGTGCAAAAAGTATTTTGCACCCTAAATCCCGGTGCGGAATTTATTCCTAGCTGGCATATCGAGGCGATATGTGAACAGCTTATGCGGACGCAAAGGGGTGAATGCCGCCGGTTGATTGTCAATCTGCCGCCGCGCGCATTGAAATCCACCATCATCGCGGTGGCATTCCCGGCTTTTTTAATGGCCTTGAACCCGACTGTCAGGATTATCGTTGCCAGTTACAGCGACGACCTTGCGCGGAAATTGGGGCGGGATTTTCGCGCCATCGTGAAATCGGTTTGGTATCGCGAGGCGTTCCCCGCCATGGCCGCTGCTCCTAGAAAAGATTCGGAAGGAGAATATGTGACCGCTGCGCACGGGTTCCGGCTGGCGGCTTCCATCGGCGGCACCTTGACCGGCCTCGGCGCGGATGTTTTGATCGTGGACGATCCGATCAAAGCGATCGACGCATCGTCGGAGGCCGAGAGAAATAAGGTCAACGATTGGGTTCACGGCACCTTGCTGAACCGCTTGGACAAGCCCGAAGGGGTTTTGATTGTCACCATGCAACGCTTACACCAAAACGATTTAAGCGGATTTTTGCTGGAAAAGGGCGGATACGACCATTTGAAAATTCCGGCCATTGCGCTGGATAACGAACTCGCATTCGCGCTGGGCAATGGCAGAACTTATCGGCGGCGTAAAGATGAACCCCTAGAGCAAAATCGTTTCGGATTTGAGGATTTGGAAAAACGGCGGCATGAAATCGGTTCAATCTTGTTCAGCACGCAATATCAGCAGGAGCCGTTGCCGGAAGGCGGCAACATATTCAAAACCGAATATCTGTCCCGCCGGTATAAACAATCCGAATGCCCGTCCGGCTATGTCGTCATAAGTTGGGATACGGCAGGAGGAAAAACCGGAGCCAATAATAGCTATTCGGCGGCTACCGTCTGGAATGTCGTGGGCAACGAATATTATTTGATGGATGTGGTTCGCGGGCGGTGGGAATTCCCCGACTTGTTACGCCAGATTGACGATCTTGCCCGCCGTTACAAAGCGGGGCATGTCTTGGTCGAGGATACCATGCTCGGCATGGGACTAATACAAGATTTAAAACGTAACGCTGTCTATGACATTATTCCTATAAAGCCAGATCAGAACAAAATTATGCGGGCGCAGATTTGTACAGGCACATTCGAGGCAGGCCGGGTGTGGTTGCCGGAAGATGCGCCGTGGCTGGCGGATTTCCTGCTTGAATTGTCGGGGTTTCCGAACGCCAAATTCGACGATCAGGTCGACAGCGTTACGCAGTTTATAAATTGGGTTAAGGAACGCAATACGATGGAATTGCCGTGCGTCGACTCCTTCGTTGTTGGCCCCTATGATATCTATGAAGAAGCAGGGGACGACGAATTCAGCTTTTTAGCCTAGGTCTTTCTCGGCGTCTTTCAAAAGCGCGGATGTTTTTATTCCCAGCGCCTTGGCGATTTTAATCAAAACGAACAGCGAAGGTTTGCGCAGGCCACTTTCGATATGGCTGACGGCGGTGCGGTGGATTCCGGCCATGGCGGCGAGCCGTTCATGCGATAATTTTCGTGCTGTACGATGGCGTTTTACAGCCATACTCACGCTTTCCACCAGGTTTTCCGCGTATTTGTCCCTCATTCGGTTGATTTTATGGGGAAATGCGTTTATGGATACGTTACAGTTGTAACGTATGGAGGCTGGGCGATGCGGCATAATTATGTGGGGGATATAGGCGATTTTTACAAATACCGTCTGTTACGGGAGCGGAGCGGTTTAACCGGCAACGGACCGCAACGTAAACTGGGCGTGGTATGGTATTTGAACGAAGCGCCGTGCAAGCCTACCGACGGCAACAATCTTCATTATTTGAAACCGGAGAATGCCGGAAAATGGAAAGGCCAGGATGAGAATCTTTTTGCGGTTCTGAACGATATCGTGCAAAAAGGTAAACGGCATATTGCAGAAATCGAGCGGTCGGGAATTTTAGGAAAAGCCGCGCGGTTTTACGATGCGCCGTTGCCATGCTTCGATTCGGAAAAAATGAAGAAGGCGGATTATATAAATGCCAGGGCGCGATGGGTTCAAGGCGCGCTCGACGCCACGGCGGGCTGCGATTTGGTTTTTTTCGATCCTGATAACGGGCTGGAGGTTAAATCGAACGCTATCGGGACCAAGCAAGCGGTTAAATATACTTATTTTGACGAATTGAAGCCCTTCATCGCGCGGCGACAAACGTTGATAATTTACCAGCACCAAATCCGCAAAAAATTGGACATTTACATCGAAGAAAGAAAGCGCCAAATCAAAGAACATTTAGGTGCTGAATTGGCCCTGGATTGCCAGGTTTTCGGCAGCAGAATGTTTTTCATAATAAGCCCATAATATAGCGATTATTGACTTGATACTTCGGCCAAAGGAAGCGTGTATGGGCGAAAGGAGCCCATATGCCGGATTTGCATTCATTGGATCATAAAATTGCTGACTTGAAAAAATGGGATCGTGTGGAGCTGATCGAGGAGTGGGAATCGCTCTGGAAGTTGAAGACGCCAAAGTCCATCAGCCGGGAATTATTGATCCGCAGCATCGTCTATAAATATCGCGAACAGGAACATGGCGGATTGCCCGTAGCGGTGCAAAAAGAATTAAACCACCTGATAAAAATTTACCGTAAAAATCCAAACCAAAATCTCAAAAAAAGCCCACGCATTAAACCCGGCACCAAATTGATACGAATGTGGGAACAGGAAACCCACGAAGTGTTGGTGCTATCGGATGGATATCTGCACAAGGGCAAAACCTATCAAACCCTATCGCAAGTCGCGCGTCAAATTACCGGAACGCGCTGGTCTGGGCCACTGTTTTTCGGCCTGCGCAAAAACAAGGATGAAGCTGCATGAAAAAGACGCTGCATTGCGCCATATACACCCGTAAATCCTCGGAAGAGGGATTGGAGCAAGAGTTCAATTCGCTGCATGCGCAGCGCGAGGCCTGTGAAGCCTATATTAAAAGCCAAAAGCACGAGGGCTGGAAAATTCTGCCGGAGCATTACGATGATGGCGGATTTTCTGGCGGGAATATAGAGCGTCCCGGGTTAAAACGGTTATTAGATGATATCGCGGCGAAGAGAGTCGATATCGTAGTGGTCTATAAGGTCGACCGCCTGACGCGTTCGTTGAAAGATTTTGCGCGGATCATTGATGTGTTCGACAAGGCCGAAGCGTCCTTTGTCTCAGTAACGCAGCAATTCAACACGACGACTTCGATGGGGCGACTGACCCTCAATGTGCTGCTATCCTTCGCCCAGTTTGAGCGGGAAGTGACCGGAGAACGTATTCGAGACAAAATCGCCGCCTCGAAGGCCAAAGGCATGTGGATGGGCGGTATGCCGCCGCTAGGCTATAAAGCGGTTGATAAGAAGCTGGAACCGCAGCCGGAGGAGGTTAAAGTCGTCCAGTTTATATTCGAACGGTATGCGCAGTGCAGAAGCGTCGATACAGTTAGGCAGGAGCTAAATGAGCGCGGCTATGTCACCCGAATGAACCAATCCGGCAAATGGTGGCCTGGTCCGATCAATAACATTCTAAGAAATAAGCTCTATATCGGCCTTATCGTACATAAGGACAAAGAATACCCGGGATTACATAAAGCAATAATTCCCAATGAGTTATGGAATAAAGTTCATAAGTCGATAGAAGAGAATAGACAAAGCCAAATTAATGCCCGTATCAATAGCCCTTCGCTTCTGATGGGCATAATTTTTAATAAGAATGGCCATCCCTTGACGCCAGTAACTTCGCAAAAGGGTGCAGGACTGCGCTACCGCTATTATCAAACCGCCATGGGCTATTTTGATCGTAAGAAGGGCCAGAAAGCCTTCGCCTGGAGGCAGATGATGTTTGAGGAAGGCAAATCTGTGGATGAAATCGGCAAGGAGTCTGGAGTATCAGGACGTTATG
>CAYRVJ010000002.1:0-16755 GCA_964427785.1 uncultured Alphaproteobacteria bacterium
CGAACAACGCATCCACGGATTCCTGCAACATACGTTTTTCGTTGCGCACGATAATGTCCGGGGCGCGCAATTCGATCAGGCGTTTCAAACGGTTGTTCCGGTTGATAACGCGGCGGTACAAATCGTTCAAATCGGATGTGGCGAAACGGCCGCCATCCAATGGCACCAATGGACGCAATTCCGGCGGAATCACCGGCACGACTTCCATAACCATCCATTCCGGTTTGGTTTGCGAAGCGATGAAGGCATCGACGGTTTTCAGGCGTTTGACCAATTTCTTGCGCTTGGCTTCGGAATTCGTGTCGCGCAATTCTTCGCGCAAAGTGGTTTGCAGTTCTTCCAAATTCAATGCGAGCAACAGCGATTTGATCGCTTCCGCGCCGATTTGCGCGGTGAAATTGTCGCCGAATTCGTCTTGCGCCTTGATATAATCTTCTTCGGACAGCAATTGATTGCGTTTCAAGCTGGTCATGCCAGGTTCGGTGACCAAATATGATTCGAAATACAAAACTTTTTCCAGTTCGCGCAAAGTCATATCGAGCAACAAGCCGATACGCGATGGAACCGATTTCATGAACCAGATATGCGCCACCGGCGCGGCCAATTCAATGTGGCCCATGCGGTCGCGGCGAACTTTGGTCAGCGTCACTTCGACGCCGCATTTTTCGCAAACGATGCCGCGATATTTCATGCGCTTATATTTGCCGCACAGACATTCGTAATCTTTGATCGGGCCGAAAATACGCGCGCAGAATAAACCGTCGCGTTCCCGTTTAAAGGTCCGGTAGTTGATGGTTTCCGGTTTTTTGATTTCACCGTGCGACCAGGCGCGGATTTGATCCGGGGATGCGATCGATATACGCAATTGATCGAAGCTTTGCGGCCCGGTGCTTTGATTAAATAAATTCATCAACTGATTCATTTTGTATCTCCAAAAATTTTCTCCCTCCCCTTGTATGGGGAGGGAAAATAACTATTCATCCGTCTGTTGCAGATCGACATTAAGGCCCAGCGATTTGATCTCTTTGACCAAAACGTTGAACGATTCCGGAATGCCGGATTCGAAATTGTCGTCGCCGCGCACGATCGCTTCGTAAACCTTGGTACGGCCCGAAACGTCGTCCGATTTGACGGTGAGCATTTCTTGCAGCGTGTAAGCAGCGCCGTAAGCTTGCAATGCCCAGACTTCCATCTCCCCGAAACGCTGACCGCCGAACTGCGCCTTGCCACCGAGCGGTTGCTGGGTAACGAGCGAGTAAGGTCCGATCGAACGGGCGTGAATTTTATCATCGACCAAGTGGTGCAATTTTAACAAGTACATATATCCGACAGTCACCTGACGAGCGAATTTCTCGCCGGTACGGCCATCATATAAAGTGACTTGGCCCGAAGTGCTGAGACCAGCTTTGGTCAAAGCATCGGTGATGTCGTCTTCGCTGGCGCCATCGAATACCGGTGTCGCCATCGGCACGCCTTCGCGCAGATTGCCGGCCAATTCCATGACTTCGCTTTCGTTCATTTTGGCGATGTTTTTATAGGTTTCTTCGCCATAAATTTCCTTCAGCTGGCCTTTCAGATCGTTGGTATTCGACGCTTTTTGTTGGATCGCCTGGATCATATCGTTGATCTGGCGGCCGATACCGGCCGATGCCCAGCCCAAATGCGTTTCCAAAATCTGACCCACGTTCATCCGCGATGGAACGCCCAGCGGGTTTAGAACGATGTCGACCGATGTGCCGTCTTCGAGAACTGGCATATCTTCGACTGGAACGATGTTGGAAATAACACCTTTGTTCCCGTGACGGCCGGCCATTTTGTCGCCCGGCTGCAATTTGCGTTTTACGGCCACGAAAACTTTTACCATTTTCATAACGCCTGGCGGCAATTCGTCGCCGCGTTGCAATTTTTCGACTTTGTCGTCGAAACGCGCTTGCAATTGGCGTACCGATTCATCGAATTGTTTTTTCAATGCTTCGATATGATCCATTTGGCCGTCGTTGCCGATGACCATTTGACGCAACAAGTGATTTGGAATGCCCGACAAAGTAGCTTCGGTCAATTTCTCGCCTTTTTTCACTGGCGCATCTTTTGGTGCGCTGGAAACATCTTGGTCTGCCATCAACACGCGCAAACGGGCGATGAAGCTGCGTTCCAAAATCGCGCGTTCGTCGTCGCGATCTTTCGCCAATCTTGCGATCTCTTGACGTTCGATCGACAAGGCACGCTCGTCTTTGTCAACGCCGCGGCGCGAAAACACGCGCACTTCGACGATAGTTCCGGAAATGCCCGGCGGTACACGCAACGATGTATCGCGTACATCCGATGCTTTTTCACCGAAGATCGCGCGGAGCAATTTTTCTTCCGGCGTCATTGGCGATTCGCCCTTTGGCGTTACTTTACCAACCAGAATATCGCCCGCTTTTACATCGGCGCCGATATAAATGATCCCGGCTTCGTCCAAATTGCGTAAAGATTCTTCGCCCACGTTTGGAATATCGCGGGTGATTTCTTCTTGGCCCAATTTCGTATCGCGCGCCATAACTTCGAATTCTTCGATATGAATCGAAGTAAATACGTCGTCGCGCACGATGCGTTCGGAAATCAAGATGGAATCTTCGAAATTGTAACCGTTCCATGGCATGAACGCGACCAGCGCGTTGCGGCCAAGCGCCAATTCACCCAAATTGGTGGATGGACCGTCGCCGATCACATCGCCCGCCTTGATCACATCGCCTACTTTTACGATAGGACGCTGATTGATGCAGGTCGATTGGTTGGAACGTTGGAATTTCAGCAAATTGTAGATGTCGACGCCTGGGCTGTCGGCTTTGGTTTGATCGGTTACGCGGACAACGATACGGTTGCCTTCGACCTGATCGACAACGCCGGTGCGGCGTGCAACGATGGTCGCACCCGAATCGCGCGCCACGGTTTCTTCCATACCGGTACCGACCAATGGAGCTTCGGAACGCAACAAAGGCACGGCCTGACGTTGCATGTTCGATCCCATCAATGCGCGGTTAGCGTCATCGTTTTCCAAGAATGGAATCAACGCAGCAGCAACCGACACCAATTGTTTCGGGGATACGTCCATCATTTCGATGTCTTGCGGACGGGACAACATAAAGTCGCCACCCTTGCGGCAAGAAATCAAATCGGCAACGAATTCACCTTTGTCATTCAATTCGGCGTTCGCCTGCGCGACGGTGTATTTTTCTTCCTGGCTAGCAGACAGATACGCGACTTCATTGGTCACGCGGCCATTCACCACTTTGCGATACGGACTTTCGATAAAGCCATATTGATTGATGCGCGCATAAGTTGCCAACGAGTTGATCAAACCAATGTTCGGACCTTCCGGTGTTTCGATCGGACAGATACGGCCATAATGGGTTGGGTGAACGTCGCGGACTTCGAATCCAGCGCGTTCGCGAGTCAAACCGCCCGGTCCAAGGGCCGATAAACGGCGTTTATGGGTAATTTCCGACAATGGATTGGTTTGATCCATAAATTGCGACAATTGCGAAGATCCGAAGAATTCGCGAACCGCGGCCGCGGCCGGTTTCGCGTTGATCAGATCGTTTGGCATCACCGTGTCGATTTCAACAGAGCTCATACGTTCGCGGATCGCGCGTTCCATACGCAGCAAACCGATACGATATTGGTTTTCCAGCAATTCACCAACCGAGCGAACGCGGCGGTTGCCCAAATTGTCGATATCGTCGCCCATGCCGCCCGAATGTTTCAATTCGTGCAAATTGCGCAAGATGGTCAAAATATCTTCTTTGCGCAAGACGCGAACATTATCGTCAGTTTCAAAGCCGAGGCGCGAATTCATTTTCACGCGGCCAACCGCCGATAAATCATAACGCTCCAGATCAAAGAACAAGCTTTGGAATAACGCATCTGCGGCTTCCAATGTTGGCGGTTCGCCCGGACGCATGACGCGATAGATATCCAAGAGCGCGTCTTCGCGGTTGAAGTTTTTATCGACGGTCAAGGTATTGCGCATGTACGGGCCAACGTTGACGCCGTCGATCGCCAATACTTTTACTTCTTTGATATTCAATTTTTCAAATTGCTTCAGCAAGGCGGCGGTGATTTCATCGCCAGCTTCGCATAATACTTCGCCGGTTTCGTTGTTGATCATATCGACCGCAACGAAATAACCGATGAATTCTTCTTCGGTAACCAAGCGGTCTTTCAAACCGTCAGCTTGCAATTTTTTGCCCAAACGCGGCGTCATTTTCGCGCCGGCTTCGGCCATTACTTTGCCGCCATCCGCATTCAATAAATCGAATGCCAGTTTATGGCCGTACAAGAATTCCGGTTGGAACGGAGTTTTCCACCCGCCATCCGCACGTTTGAATGTCAGCTTGCCGTAAAACGCGGCCAGCATTTCTTCTTTCGACATACCTTGCGCTTCGCTTGGCTCCAGCTTTTCGCCAACGGCGATTGCGGCGGCGCGGCGCACGGCGGTTTCATCGGAATCCAATGCCATCAATAATGTGGATGCCGGCAATTTGCGTTTGCGGTCGATGCGCACATACATAATGTCTTTGGCATCGAATTCGAAATCCAGCCACGAACCGCGATAAGGAATGACGCGGGCGTTATACAGGAACTTGCCGGAGATATGGGTTTTGCCTTTGTCGTGATCGAAGAACACGCCAGGCGATCTGTGCATTTGCGATACGATAACGCGTTCCGTGCCGTTGATGATAAATGTGCCGTTGCCGGTCATGAGTGGCATGTCGCCGAAATATACGTCTTGTTCTTTGATGTCGCGAATCGATTTCGCGCCGGTTTCGGCATCGACATCCCAAACAACCAAACGCAAGGTTACTTTTAATGGAGCGGCGAAAGTCAAACCGCGTTGACGGCATTCGTCGGTATCGTATTTCGGATCTTCGAGTTCGTATTTCACGAATTCCATTTGCGAATTTCCGGCAAAATCGGAAATCGGAAATACCGATTTGAACACGGCTTGAAGGCCAGTGTCGGTGCGCACTTCGGCGCGGGTGTAAATTTGCAAGAAATTGTCATACGAAGTTTTTTGTACTTCGATTAAGTTTGGCATCGCAGCAACTTCGGCGATACGGCCGAAGGATTTGCGAATTCGTTTGCGTTGGGCAAATGATAAAGCCAAGTTTGATGCTTTCATTGCGATCTGCTCCTGTCCTTGTAAAAAGGGTTACGCGCAATTCCCGATTGGGTTTGCGAAATTAATTGACCGAGTATTCAAAAAAATCAGAGGGATAATTTGCAGTTGAGATAAGAAAGACCTGCCATGGCGAATTTTTTTGCGTCATATTTCCCTCGTATAAAAAACAGAAATGCCAACGGGGCGGTATTACCGCTCCGGGCAAAAGAGGGAGATTTATAGCGAATTTATAAGGACTTGGCTAGTAGAATCTTTGCGGTCATACCGTAATAATATTTCAATATGATATCAAAAATACACTCGGTTATGAAATTAAATTATTACCGGATGCGTAATAGTCAGGGCCTAGCGGGTAAGGTTATAGGTTTCGGCCATTCTTCGCAAAGTAGCCACCTCTCCAGCCTCCATGCCTTTAGTGGCAAACATCCTCAATCCTGGACCTTCAGGGCCAGTTACATCCGGTTTTTTATCAAAACTAAGGATGACTTCGTTGCCATTCGGGCCGCCAACCTTAACAATGGCTTGGCCCAAATCGGCCCAGCGTACATGGGCGTGCGTACTGTGTAATTTTTGGTGCTGCGGCATGCCCCCGGTAAATTGCCGGTGAGAATTTTGCTCTGCCGCGCATCCATTGCCCTTGATGCGAATAACATCTTCGAGCGCGCCATCATTTATTTCCCGCAACAATTGCCATTCCACCATAATACGCGGTGAAGTAATTTGGGTAATGCGATCCGCTTGACCGGTAAATAACACTGGGCTTTGCGGTTCTGTATCGAACAATGCAAATAAAAGCCGTTTTTGATCCCAGTGCGCCAATAACGGCGATTCCAAATGTTCAAAAGACTGCTCTGGTTTTGGGCAATGGCTCTGCACTATATTCTGCACTTCGCCCCATCGCGTATCTTGAACGCTCGCGTCTCTTAATTTAAACGCTGACAAAACGGGAACGCCGGCGTCGTTGTGAAACACAACTTTGATATTGCCTTCTTCCGATTTGGTAACTGTGGCCGTGTGCAATTGGTGCCAGTTGACGTGCATATGCATAGTACCTTGCAAAGCATGATCGCCCATGTTTCCAGGCGGCGGCGGAATATTAACGCCAGTATCTTGGAGCAAGCGTAAAATATGTTCCGGCTTGCCATTCCATTCCTGGACAATACCCCAGCAGCCGCGCGCCACCACCGAAGATCCGGTTGCATCGGAAATAATGACATCGGACCGCACGTCCCCATTGGCCATATTCAGGAACGCATCGACTAGCGCGATTTGCGCACCGGTTGCGATATTTCTGTTTTCTGCTTCTTGTTCCGCCATTACCCTACTGCTTTGCACTAATTGTCTCTTATAAAGAAAAATTAATAATAACAAAAAACAACGGAAAAGCAAGGGGTTGATGTATAACATTCTTATTATTAAACAATCACTTGCATATTGTATCGAAAAAAGATATAAATATTAAATCAGTAGTTTAAACATGGGGTTGATAGATATGACAGTTTTATTAGGTAGTTTAAAACCGGATCAAATTTCGCAAGCCATTTGGAACGAAGGGAAAAGTCATGGTCCTTCTCCTGAGGCCAAACCAACAGATTCCTATGTAAGAACCACCTTGCCTGCAAAATCACCTGGCGAAACCCTAACCACTGCCTTATGGACAGAATTGGTCACAAAACCACAAGCAGAACAAGCCACTATTTTGGCCGGACATAATGTTGTTACCGCTTTTGCACGCACCAGCAGATTAGAAGATATGGTTATTTTGATCGCAGCAATGCCCCCAGAATTACGCGCACAAATTTTATTGGATTCGAATAACCACGCCGCCTTCGGTTTACGCAATCGCGGCAAAGATGCCGAGGTCGATGCGATGATGGCTGATTTACAAAAACCTGCTCGTCCAGCGGTGAGCACTGAAACGGTTCTCACTCTTGTGGGCGGCAGTACGGGCAATCCCGGTAAATAATTACCCGCCGAACTGTGCCCATAATAATTTCGCGCTAAGCGCCAGCGATACGATCACCAAAACCGGTTTGATCAATTTGGCGCCGTGGCGCATCGCCAAATGCGCGCCGCAATATCCGCCGATAATTTGCCCCGGAATCATCACCGCCGCTGCCAGCCACACCACATTCCCACCGATCAAAAACATCAATAACGAAGCCGCATTGCTGGTTAGATTTAATAATTTGGTATTGGCGGTGGCGCGCTGTAAATTCATTCCTAAAAACGCCAGCAATGTGGCGGTGAAAAACGATCCCGCGCCGGGGCCGAAAAATCCGTCATAAAATCCGATCACGGGCGCGAACGTGCAGGCAAATGCCATCATGCCGATGCGCGCGTGGCTGTCTTGGTCCGATAAACGTGGCGATAATAAAAAATACAACGCCATCGCCATCAATAAAAACGGCACTAATGGTTTTAAAAAATCCGAATCCAACTGTTGCACGGCAATCGTGCCCAGCGCCGATCCGATAAATGTGCCGATCACCGCCGGGCGAATGATTTTCCAATCGATCAGACCCTGACGCGCATACCGCCAAGTAGCAACCGACGTGCCACAAATCGCCTGCATTTTATTGGTGCCCAGCACCATATGCGGCGGAATTCCGGTGGTCATCAATACCGGAATCGTAAGCAGCCCGCCCCCACCCGCCATTGCATCGATGGTCGATGCGATAAACGCCGTCGCGGCGAGAAGTATTAAAATATCGGGGGTGAGTTCGAACATGCCGAACTATAGCGGTCAATTATGGAAAAACAAGATCTAGGATAAACGCCCCAATTATCTGCGTCGTTTTTTAAATTGTGTAACTTTTCTAGTTTCTATTGGCGGATCTAATATTTCCGCAAAATGCGCCAACATTCCCGCCCCTAATTCTGTTAATTTTCTTAAATTTCCTGTATCAGGCAGGCTTTTTAATAACAATTTTAATCGCGGGTTACGATTCGGATAGCTGAGAATACGATCCTTATTTGCACATGTTCTGATCAAAGGAACTTGATCCGACAAACTATTGGCAAAAGCGCAAGCGCGTTCCGCCATCCAATATGCCTGCAAAAGGCGGCGATCATATTCAGCATTCGCTTGCTCGTCTTCTTGTTTTGGCAATCCAGGAACCAGATCAAATGCATCTAACGTTTGCATCACCGCTTGTCTGGCATATACCGCCAGTATTTTTGGCTGGGCGTTGAATGCAGCAATGAAAGCACGGTGACATTGATCTCCCCATTCTTGGATTTGTACAGAATGGGCGCGAGCGGTATCGCGCGATAAATCCTGCGGTTGCGTTAGCACTGCAGAGGCTTTTCCGCCATCCATTCCTTTTTCTAGTTTGCCGACAAATTCTGTATTTTCCCGCATAAGTTTCAAATGCGGCACTCCATGGTCCCATACAATTGGTGGAATTGCGTCTAGCAATGCTTTTAACCCGCCTTGACGAAGTGTTTCCGGCTCTACGGCTGGTAGTTCTAATTCTATTGGCGTCATAGATCGTCTCTTTTCTATTTCTAGCAGTTATGCCCTTATCACAATCTAAACTATATTATTGTGAATCTTGCGTTACGATAACGTTGCATTCCAATAAAAAACAGGCACCCGTGCCTGTTTAAAACAACAAGGATACTATGCCCGTGAGGCCATGTGACCTATATAACCTAGGTTCGCGGCGCGCACATAGCAGCCCACCGCATTCCAAAATCTTTGTCTGCGAGTAGGTCCGGTTGCCGCCACATGAAACTGCACGCGGGTTTTTTGATCGTAACTATAAAACCCGCCCGCCGCGACTTGATCATGGAGAACCCGTGCATTGGTTCTTGGTTTTGCAAATGGCAAAATGGCATCACAAAATTTTCTGCGCCCTGGCTCGCCAAAACGGATTAAACAAACGCCCAGACGTTCTAAATTTTTAGCCTGAAAAGGCTGAATGCCAATCATCGTACATTTATAAGCGCCTACAGAAAAATAAGGATGGTCAATCCCATCTATATCATAAGAGGTGGGATGCAGTTTTGGATCTGCAAAAATATCCGCCAATCGAAAAGCCAAATCACACGGTATATCATGATCAAATCCAACACCGAATAAACGATGGCCTATTTCCAACACCCGGCGCGCTTGGATAATTGTTTGCACTTTTTGGTTATTTAAAGGGCTTTGAAAGCCTATGGATTCATCTGTTTGTTCGAAAAGTGCATCTAATACCCTATGCGCAGTCTGAGCGGCGACCAACATAACATCGCGCAACGTTTCAGTAGAAGCCCCGGCGCGCGACGCAGATTGTGCTAAGCTAACTAATCCTGCAATATCGCCTTTGTTTCGGCATAGATCGATCTGAGATGATAAACCACCCAAAATCCGATTATCTACATTGGCTCGCACTCGTTTCATCACGCACCTTTAAATTTTATTTTTTAATATAATCGCGAGTAACCCATTAAAAAACGATAGCAAAATAAATCGGTTTCAATCTCTGGGACTTGAACCAAAGCAGCTCGCAATTGCCTTGCAACTTGTCTTGGTTTCTGGCCCGGAACGCGTAACACACCCAATCCTTTTTTCGCGGATACTAAAGAATCCCTCAATTCTACCAATGTCATTCGCGCGGTGACCGGTGATTTACATTTGCCGTTCGCCAATTCGGTAAAAGCAGATTTCGCGCCAGCTATGCTGGAGGTTTGAACAGCAACAGCAATTTTTCTATCGGCCTTACGCTTATTACCTTCCGTTAAATCTGCACGGGTTTTACCGGCTTCGGCCAGATGACGATCCATCACCCCAATCGCCCAGTTCACAGACGCGGTGGTTTTATATTCGCCTCCAACAACGCGGCCAAATTCGGCGCGCGCATGAGATTCGGCATTTCCTTGTTTGGTATATGGCAATGTAGTAGTTGTCATCTTATTCTCCTGTTTTTTTATTCGTATCTTTAAAGATGATAAAAATCAATCATTATTAAATTGCTCAATTAAACCAATAAAAAAGCAGGGCTTTTGGCCCTGCTTTTCGTGAAATATCAAATAATTGGAAATTACTTGAGTTCGACTTTGGCGCCTGCTGCTTCCAAAGCTTTTTTCGCTTTTTCCGCATCTTCTTTGCCAACGCCTTCTTTGACCACTTTCGGTGCGCCTTCGACCAGGTCTTTGGCTTCTTTCAAGCCAAGGCCGGTGATCGCGCGAACTTCTTTGATCACTTCAATTTTCTTGTCGCCGGAAGCGGCCAAGAAAATGGTGAATTCGGTTTTCTCAGCAGCCGGAGCAGCACCAGCAGCAGCGCCGCCAGCAGCAGCAACAGCAACCGGAGCAGCAGCCGAAACGCCCCATTTTTCTTCGAGCATTTTCGACAATTCAGCAGCTTCCAAAACGGTCAGTTTGGACAATTCGTCTACGATTTTATTCAAGTCAGTCATTTATTTTCTCCTAAGTTAAAATCGGTTTAAGAACCGGATTTGTTTCCATACGCAGCAAATACCCGCGCCAATTGACCGGCTGGTGCTTGAACCACGCAAGCGATTTTAGTCGCTGGGGCTTGCAACAATCCGACCAACTTGCCACGCAATTCATTAATGCCTGGCAATTTCGACAACGCGACAACAGCGTCTTTCGACAGTTGTTTTTCGCCCATCGCGCCGCCCACGATTTGCAGCTTGTCATTATCATTGCCGAATTCGGCAACAACTTTGGCAGCAGCAATGGGATCGGCGGAATAAGCAAGCGCCGTCGGACCTTTCATCAATTCAATCAAAGGTTCGTACGGGGTGCCTTTGAAAGCGAGTTTGGCGAGGCGATTTTTCACCACGCGCAGATTCACTTTGTTCGACACGGATTTGCGACGCAAAGAAGCGGTTTCCGATGCGCTCAAGCCAGACATATGGACAACTACCATCAAGGCAGCGTCTTTTGCATCGGCTTGGACGTCTTGAACCAATTGTGCTTTTTGGTCTCTATTCACGGCAATTACTCCGTTCATTGTTAAAACAAGGCTCATCATGGCGATAGGCCATAACAAACCACCTTAACTGTCCAGGAGAAAAGCGAGAGCGGAATCCAAGGGATTCCAAAATTCTTCTTTCCTGTCTATTGCGGGCGAATTTTAACCCTACTACGCTAAAAGCTTCGAAGGGGCCTGCAGTCTGGGACAGTGCTCCTCCCCCAGTTACGGGGGAGGAATTTCGATTTACGCCGCGAGCGACGCTAGATCTACTTTCACGCCAGGTCCCATCGTGGAACTGACGGTCATTTTCGTAACGAACGCGCCTTTGCTGGCTCCGCTCGGTTTTGCTTTGTTGATCGCATCCATGAACGCTTTGATATTGTCCACGATTTGCGCTTCGGTGAAATTGGCTTTGGCAACGCCAGCATGAACGATCCCGGCTTTTTCAGCGCGGAATTCAACTTGGCCGGATTTTGCGGCAGCAACGGCGCCAGCGACATCCATGGTCACGGTGCCCAATTTCGGATTTGGCATCAGGCCTTTTGGACCCAATACTTTACCCAATTTACCGACAACACCCATCATATCCGGGGTTGCGATACAGCGATCAAAATTCATTTCGCCTTTGGTGATCAATTCGGCCAAATCATCCGCGCCAACAAATTCGGCGCCGGCTTTTTTGGCTTCTTCGGCTTTTGCGCCTTTGGCGAACACGGCAACGCGGAACGATTTACCGGTGCCATGCGGCAATGAAATCATGCCACGCAAAGTTTGATCCGATTGCGCGGTGTCCAAATTGCAATTCAAAGAAACTTCGATGGTTTCAACGAATTTAGCCTTCGCGGCGGCTTTGACCAGCTTTACAGCTTCGGTCAAGGCATAGCGTTGTTCGCGATTGATGCCTTCGTATACTTTGCGCAAACGTTTGCCGTAACCGCGCAGTTCCAAAGGAATATCTTGTTTTTTGGTTGTTTGTTTTTTGTCAGCCATCTTAGCCCTCCACCACTTCGATGCCCATGGAACGGGCCGAACCGGAAATCATGTTCATAGCGCCTTCGACATCGTTGGCGTTAAGATCCGGCATTTTTGCTTCCGCGATTTTTTTGATTTGCGATTTTTTGATTTTTCCAACGAAACCGCGGCCTGGGGTTTTCGAACCCGATTGCAAACCCGCTTCTTTCAATACATAGAAAGATACTGGCGGCAATTTGGTGATGAACGTGAACGAACGATCCGAATAAACGGTGATGATCACGGGAACTGGGGTACCCGGTTCCATTTTTTGTGTCGCAGCGTTAAATGCTTTGCAGAACTCCATAATGTTCACGCCCTTTTGACCGAGCGCCGGACCCACCGGAGGAGATGGGTTCGCTTTACCTGCAGCAATCTGCAGCTTGATGTAACCATCAATCTTTTTTGCCATTGTTAGCTCCTAAAATTTAATGTTCAGCGGTACATACGAGGATGGCACTCCCCTCCCGCAATCGAATGGTGTTTATAGGGCTTTTTGCTTAGACCTGCAAGGATAATTGGCACTTACAGGGCAAGGAATAAGATATTGAAATGAAATGATTTTTTATACGCGTGTATAGACGCGTCGCCTTTGCGCTATTTTCTGGCGAATCAAAGCGCCCCCTCTTTGGCGCAAATCAGATTGGTAAATGCGCTCTAACCGGTCCATGAAACCATTATATATTTCGGGTTTTGTCTGTGTTTGGAATAAATTTCCGCTGTCTCGTGTCGCTGGATATTCTGATTCGATCATTTCCCGCGCCATGGTTGAAATTTCGAAAAGCGCGCGCATTGGCGGGGTTTCGATTTCATTGGTGCCGTGAATTAAAATTTCGTCTCGTTCTTGCTGTGCCTGTAAATCCCACAGGCCCAGGGCCAATAACCGGGCAGCGGCAAAACTATGCCTAGTCAAATAATGAAAAGTTTCTTGAAGAAAGGGCGGGTAGTTGCCGGATTTTAAACCGGCTTTTATTTCCCCGAACAACTCGTCTAAACGTGATAGAATCTCGCTTTCCTGCAAATCATATCCGTCCATTCGCCGCACTTTTTGCATGGCGGTGGTTAATTGAGGGGAATAATGTTTTCTCTCAGCTACCATTATTGTTGCGTATAAAAATATGGGACGAATAACAAAGGCTTTTAAACCCCTATGATTACAGATATAAGAAAATCTGATTAAAGTTTGATGAAATAAACTTTGTGGAAAAATCACATGTGTTGGTCTGGCGAAGCGTCTACGGTATTGGCGGCGGTGGGTTTGGGCACGACCGCTTGGGCGGCTTATAAAAAAGAGCCGACGGTTTTGTGGCTTTGCCTGGGTTATTTTTCATTGATGGAAGCATTGCAAGCCTATACCTATTCAGTAATCGACCAATGCGGCGATCCGGGCAATCAGGTGGCGACGTTACTTGGGTATATTCATATCGCCTTCCAGCCGTTTTTCATTAACGCCATTTCGCTGTATTTTATTCCGCATGTCGCGGCGCGCAAAATCGCGCCCGCCGCTTATATATTATGTTTTTTCTCCGCCGTCGTCATGATGCTGCATTTATATCCGCTGCAAGGATTGTCGTTATGCGAAATCGGGCGGCCATTATGCGGCGATGAATTATGTTCGGTGCGCGGCAATTGGCATATCGGTTGGAAATTACCATTGAACCATTGGTACGATGCGTGGATGATCGATCTGGATCCCATTATCCGCAGTCTTTATATACCTTATATATTTGTCGGGTTTGTTTTACCGATATTGTATGGGTCGTGGCGGATTACGTTGTATCACATGCTGCTCGGCCCGGGTCTTGCGGCATTATTGACCGACAATCACAATGAATGGCCGGCCGTGTGGTGTTTGCTGTCGATCGGTATTTTATTGATCGTGGTCAAAACCCCGATCCGCCAATGGTTGTTCGTACGTCATCCATGGTGGGAAAGATTTATATCAATCGGTGCCTAAGCGGCGCGCGCTAAATTTCTACTGCGCACCGCGGCAAAAAATGTAAATGGCGCCGGATCAGCAAGAGAAGCTTTTTGCTGTGTCGGCTGTGCTTCTGGAAAAGTTGGGGTTTCTTGTTTTTGTTCTGCAGGAGTTCCAGACAAAGAATGTTCCATATCCACATAAGCGGTCATTAATTTTAATAACGCGAAACCTTCTTGATTCTGCCGCAACAATTCCAGAACATCTTTATTTTTAACGGCTATATCCAAGATCTTCTTTCTGGCGCGATCATGACTTGGCTGCCGGGGACTTGCATGGCCTTGCTTCACCATATCGATATAAATCTGAGTGGCTTGCAATGGCTGTCTGTCCGCGATCACAGCGGCATATTCCAAAAGCATAATTGGCTGGGTTGCGATTACGAAATTACGGAATGTTTCGTGACTCGCGCCGCCTGTAAAATTTTGTTCGATCCCAGGCACATTCAAGATTTGTTGAAATAAATTTTGGTCCTTCTGCCATTCTTTAGGATCAAGCCAAACTTGATCATTAACACGCTTGGTCAAATAATCCGCAACTACTTGTCCATAAGCATCGTAGAATTTTTTGTGCGGGGCTAAGGCATATGCTTTAGCCAAAGACAAAAGCGCCTGATCATCTTGACCCTGCTGGTGATATTGGGTGAATTGGTTGACCAATTGTTTCATTTGTACCAAACGCTGCACCACAGGAACGAATGGGATAATAATGCTGGCAAGGCTTAACACAGCCAACGCCGATACTGTTAGAAGTTGCCAAGTACTTCTTCGCTTTTCTTCACCAAAGGTTGAATTATTGCCTTTTGCAAATGCTTCGGCGCTAAAGGGATTTGGTTCAAATTCCTGTTGTTTGCTCATACCATCCATATTCTTTTTGGTGTAGCAATATATCAAAAAGGATACAAAATATCAATCGGATAAATCATAAAAAAAGCCGCTGAAAACAGCGGCTTTTTAATTACTCCCAATGGGATTAGCCGGCGTTTTTTTCCACCTGGGCGTAATCCAAATCGACTGGGGTCGGGCGGCCAAAGATCGAAACCGATACTTTGACGCGGGATTTGTTTTCATCGACTTCTTCGACCGTACCGGCGAATGATGCAAACGGACCATCGATGACGCGAACATTTTCGCCGACTTCAAACGATACGGTTGGACGTGGACGTTCAACGCCCTCTTTCACCTGGCGAATAATACGATCGGCTTCGGCATCGGAAATTGGAATTGGTTTGCCTTTGCCCGAACCGCCCACGAATCCGGTTACCTTTGGAATCGTCGACATGGCGTGCCAGACGTTATCGTCCATTTCCGCCTTGACCAGGATATAGCCTGGGAAAAATTTGCGTTCGGTTTGCACCTTCGCGCCGCGGCGCATTTCCACGACTTCTTCCATCGGAACCATCACATCATGCACTTTGGTGCCGATTTTTTTGTGGCTGGTCAGATCGCGGATCGCCTGCGCGACTTTGTTTTCAAAGCCGGAATATACATGCAACACATACCAGCGCGGCGGTTTTGCGGCCGGCGCGGTTGCTTGCGGAGTTGGATTTTCGGTTGTTTGTGCGGTCGAAGTTTCGTTCATGCCATCACCCAATTTCTACCAGCCCATGATATGGCGCACGGCATAAGCGATAATGCCGTCAGCGGCCAAAAAGAATAACGCCGCAATAATCACGAATACAAACACCATCGCGGTTGTGATCATGGTTTCTTTGCGTGTCGGCCATGTGATTTTGCCGATTTCAATTTTGACTTCGCGAAAAAATTTCGCCGGAGAAGTAGTCATAATGCCTGCCATCTAAAAAGTTGTTTTTACGACATAAAGTTTGCGGCGGGAATTACCCCGCCGCGTTCCGATATATATCCCAGGTTCTATGGATTTAGTCAATACCTAGTTATCTTGATAAAACAAGGGATTAAAAGCCTTTTTAAAGGTTTTTATCGGGGTCGACCGCCAAGACCACCAGCCAATGCCATCAGCTTGGCCGCTGGACCAAAGCCGGTACCGCTTGGAAGCGGAGAAGTTGGCAATGCGTTTTCCACCACCAAATTTCCGTCAGAATCTTGCTGTATCACCGTAAAACCAAAAGATGACGACGGGCTGTTAGCGAATGGATCAATATCCCCGCCACTACACAAGTCTTGTTCCATAGCCAGAGGCGCACCAAAAGATTGTTGCATAGCACCCGCAAATAGCAGCTGCGTAACATCCCACGATGTTTCAGGTAAAGCCGCACCATCTCTTAAAACAACAACTATGTCATCAGGGCGGGACGCATGTCTTGGGGCACGTCCTGAAGATTGGGCAGGAATTTTGTTTCGAAGTTTTTGCTGATTATATCCGTCAGCTGGTTTATAGGAGCAGCCACTGCCGTTAATTTTATCTCTTCCCATAATTTTTTCCTTTTTATTTTGTTTGTGCCCATGAGGCGCGCGGTTTTACCGCGCTTTATTCCCAATCTTTTATCTCGCGCCAGCCCTCTTTCGCCAAGGCTTCGGAGGGCATAAGATTTTCTAAAAATTCGCTGCGCGAATTAAGAAAATCTAATGGCAGGAGCAGAGGGGGATTTTAATTTTTTAACGCCCGACGGGCGCGCCGCTTTGCGGCGTGTTCGATCCCCAACTACTTCCTACTTGCCAATATTGATTCCTTTAATAGGAATCAATATTT
>CAYRVJ010000002.1:16765-33315 GCA_964427785.1 uncultured Alphaproteobacteria bacterium
GGCAGGAGCAGAGGGGATCGAACCCCCAACCTTCGGTTTTGGAGACCGACGCTCTACCAGTTGAGCTATGCTCCTTTAGGGAAGATGGATTTTAGGGAAAGGCGCGGCAAAGATCAACTGCTTTGTCCGGGGTTTTTCCGGCGATATTGGGTTAAAATCTTCTGTAAATCCTCAGGCTGGAACGGTTTGGTAATGTAATCGTCCATTCCGGCTTTCAGGCAACGGTCGCGGTCTTCGCGAAACGCGTGTGCGGTAACGCCAATAATCGGCGTGCGCGGTTTTTTAGTTTCGGATTCTTTTTCGCGAATCCGCCGTGTGGCGGTTACCCCGTCCATCACCGGCATTTGAATATCCATCAATATGGCATCAAAATCCGCCGTATCCAAAATTTCCAAGGCTACTTTGCCATTTTCAGCCACGACATAATCATGTCCATAAACCGCCAGGGTTTCAGTTACCAGAATCCGGTTGGCGGGATTGTCTTCGACCACCAAAATACGGCGGCCCGATTTTTTCTTCGGCAAAGTATTTGCATGATGAGAAGCATGTCTGCCTTCGGCGGAATCTTTAGCCACTGGCAATGTTACCGCGATGCTGAATACCGATCCCTTGCCCGGAATGCTGGTTGCGGAAATTTCGCCGCCCATCAGATTGATCAATGATTTCGATATGAACAGGCCAAGCCCGGTGCCACCGAATTTGCGCGTGGTGCTAGTATCGGCCTGGGTAAATTTGGTGAACAGAATTTCCAATTTATCCGCCGAAATGCCAATGCCAGTATCGGTGACATCGATATGTATATCCACCGTATTGCGGCGTTTTTTGCAATCGACCCGCACCAACACGCTTCCTTTTTCGGTAAATTTAACAGCATTGCTGACGATATTGAGCAATACTTGGCGTAATCGTACCGGATCGCCAAGCGCCTCGGCTTGATCCTTGCAATTCTGTTGCAGTTCCAGGGTAATATTTTTTGCGGCCGCCTGTTCGGCAAACATTCCGGCAACGTCCCGCATCAATTCGTCCAAATTGAAAGGAATTTTTTCCAGCTGGATATTATTGCTTTCGATTTTCGAAATATCGAGCAGATCGTCGATCAGCATCATCAATTGCTGCGCGCTAAGATCGAGGGTTCTTAGAACGGTGGCTTTTTTCTCTTCGCTGACAACACCCTGTTGCAATAACGTGGTCAAACCCACGATCGAATTCATTGGCGTTCTGATTTCGTGGCTCATATTCGCAAGAAATTCGGTTTTGGCGTTGCTGGCGGATTCGGCCCGTTCTTTGGCGCTTTGCAATTCCATGGTGCGCTCCGCCACTTGTTGTTCCAATTCTTCCTTGCGGCGCATTACTTCGTCCAAACTGGGCAACGCCATCGCCAACGGCAACAAACGCCATAACAGCACCGCGGTTACAACCGACATCACGCCGGTCATCAATTTTACAATGCCTTCCAGGCGGTACATAGGATGCCAAATGGCGGCGATGCTGAATAAATGGGTTGTGCCGCACAATACAATGAAGGCGGCAAAACATAAAAACATCCAGTTAAAGGCAAGATCTTTGCGTTGGCGCACCAAATATATCAACGCCACCGGAATGGAAAAATACGCCGCTGAAATCAAGAAATCGGAAATGACATGCAATCCGATCAAATCCGCTTCATGGAACATGCATTGCTGGCGCGGCACATAAATTTTGAACAGATTTTCGAAAAACCCGCCTTGTTCAGCCGTGGGAAGATGTACGTGATCCATACTTACTTTATATAAAGATGTGCAACCCCGATTAGGACAAATGAATCCTACACAACCAAACAAGCGAAAGATACATCTTCTTGCATGCTCCACTAACTGCCCAAAAGCTTTAGTGGAAATTTATAAATGCTTACGGTTTCTTTATGATTTTTTTACGCGGTCTTGGTTTTGGCCGGTCGGATAACAACACCCCGCCCCGGCCATAATTGTGGTCATCCACATCGTGCCAGAATATTTGCACGACATCGGCCGGCGTACCGCAATGCTTTACAAAATTTTCGGTAATCGCCCGCACCGTGCGGCGTTTCATTTCGACAGTCTTATTATTTTTGGCGTAAATATGAATAATTGGCATTATAAACCTCAGTTAAAGTATCTGTCGCCTTTGGATTTATTATCGTCATCGACATCGCGTTTTACCGCCATAATCAATCCCAACAATACGACCAACAATAAATCTGTGAATAATAATTTAAAGAACATCGCTTCGTCGATCAGGTCGGTCCACATATAAACCAATACCACCACGCCCAGCGCGATCAACAATCCGATAATGACATTGCCCAATGGCGAGTTTGTAATTTTTTTCATGGTCTTTCCTTTTCCAGTACCACCAAAAACGCTTCGCGTTTGAAAAACAACATGGTGCGGCGTTCTTCGCGTTCCAAACTGATCACGCGCCAGCCGTCTTCGGCATGGTAATTTAAAAATTCCGAAAACCGTTCCGGATCGACCTTGGACGCACCCAATAAAATCGAACCGAAAATGCCTTCGCGGTAAATAATGACTTTATATTGTTTCATAAGGCGGATGTTAGCCGAGGGCAGGTTCAATTTCATGCGAAATTGCATGGTAAAAGTGAACATTGACAGAGACTGTTGGTTTCTTTAAAAGAAATTATAATGAAAAGTTTATCGAGGGTAGGATATACAGCGCGCTTTGTCGCAGAAACCATGAACGAACCGGCATTTGCCTGGGGTTCGGGCAATGTGGCCAATGCCATTATCGCCGGCGGCGCCGGATGGGTAGTGGCCCCCATTATATTTATAGGGTCCACCACCAATGCCGCCATGATGGTTTGGCGGCGGCATCATAACAACGAACCATTTCATTCCGACTACCGGATCGTTCAAACCACGGTCAATTTTTTCTCGCGCCCATCCGCCTATTTTTATGTTACCGCTACTTGCAGCATCGTCGCCGTGTTTGGCAACCTTTCCGATGGCTTGCGGCAAATGCAAGTGATCGACCCGGAATTAATTCCCCGTTGGTTGCAAGGTCCTCAACGCAGCGCGGTAGCCAGTTTCATGTTATGCGGGTGGCCAGCATTACAAGCGGTCGGCAATTACCGATATGGTTGGATGTCGAATCATCCGGCGCCAAAAAATGAAAACCCGGAACCGATTACTCCGGCCACGATGGCTAAAGGTATCTTCACCAAACCACCAGTTTATTGGTCCAGCGGATCGGTAATCAACGGATTGATTTCAGGTGGATTGGCAATTGCGGTTGCGCCAGTGATGATGACCATCGCCGTTCTGCACAGCGCATCGAAAGTATTGGCCGATCACCAACGACCATCAGCGCCAGAAAACCTATCGTTAAGCACTAGAGTCGTGCAAAAATTGGGGAACGAGTCGACTTATTTCTTTGCCGCCAGCGCCAGCTTTGTCGTATTTTTCGCAGGCAATATGATCAACATGCTGAAACAAGCTGGCGCATTAGATTTAAGCGGCATCCCAGAATGGTTGCAAGGTCCGCAGCGCGGCATTACCGCCTGCGCCCTTTTATGCACTTGGGCCGCATTGCAAGCCAAAGGAAATTGCCATCATGCATTACGCATGCTTTGGAAAGAACGCGCCGCGAAATAGTATTTAAAAATCTGAAAAGAAAATATGGCTTGCCGAGCCGTAGCCGACGATCATACAGCCCGCCTACGTTCCTTTGGAACTTCGGCGCGGCAGCCTTCGACTTATGTTAATTATGATGGGCGAAGGCTGGAGCGGGTGAAGGGAATCGAACCCTCATGGCCAGCTTGGAAGGCTGGAGCTTTACCACTAAGCTACACCCGCATAATACATTGATCAGCCCATGGTTTAACCCGTTATCGGGCCAAAAACAATATATTTTGCAAAGGGCGGTATTTTGCTGGATTTAAATGGCGCGTCCCGACTTGGCGCGGCTGGCGTTAACCGAAAGCCAGCTCATCAGGAACGCAAAACTAACCGTGCCAGGCACAAGGATTTCAAGTGGACGATTGACAAAGGTGGTCTGCCACCCCATTGCATTGGGACTTTCAAATACGGGAATATTTTGATCGCCAATAGCGGTGACAAATTCGGTCTTGGACATCATTTCCGGCACGCGGTCTAAACGGTTTAAAAATGCGCCGCGATTGGAAACTTCGGAGTTCCAAAATTGGTAATGCGATAAATTCTGTTCGCGGACCGGGTCGATCCAGGCATCGAAATATAATTGACCGTCGTACATTCTTGGATTGTGCAGAACATAAACATTGTTGATCGACAATAACTGGCCGGAACTTTGCGCGGCGGTTTCTTGGCGTCGCGACGCTAATTCTTGTTTGCGGCTATCGAGATCGCGCCGCATGATTTCCCGGGCTTCGTCTCTATCGTCTATCATGCGAAGTCCGGTAATGCTGACGCGCGAAACGCCTCCTTCTTTGACGACATTCACCGCCACCATGTTGGCATCACCGACCAATAAGCCGGGAAGCATAGATTTACCCAACGGAGTAATGGGAGTCCCGCCGCGATCAACATATTTGACTGGCAAAATAAAATCGCGACCGCCACGCATATCATTCGCGTCCATCCGCACCGCCGGCAAATACCCTTCCATTCTTATAAATCCGGAAGTGGGCGCGGATGCAGACGTGCTTGAAAAATTTTGGGCCGGTGGAAAGAAATATTGATTGCCAAAGAAATGCGCCCCACCCCAAGCACAGGCTGTAATGCCCAAACCCGATGCCATCCAAGTCAAATTTCTTTTACTTATCGTCATGACTAGATTTTATCAAAAAGCAATAAAATTACAACAGGATTTTTTAGTCTCGCGCATTAACCTTTTCTCACGGTCTTTGACGAAATAATGTTTTACATGATATCGAAACAATGCTAAAAACCCAAGACTTCAATTATTTTATCTTCAGGGGAGAGTACCATGATTTCAGTATCTAGATTTGGATTTTTAGTAATTTTGTTGGCCGCTTTATTATGGATGAGCGTGGGCAACAATGCTCAGGCGCAAGAATCCGGCAATTCTTCGTATAATTATAACGGTATTAATTACAACTCGGGCTCCGCTGGAGAAGATATGGAACCCCTAGCCATCCCCCGTAGCCCACGCCAACACGGCCCGTATCAACATGATAATTGCAGGGCCACTATGTCCTGCGGCAGCATTGGCACCACAATATCCGGAACAACCTGCACTTCTTGTATTACCTGTAGCTGCACTATCGAAACTCGTGCCTTGGACGGCCGATGGAGTGCGACAACCGGCAGCCCCTTTAGCAATCAGGTTTGCTCCAGCGCAACTATGCCTTCGAACCCTACGCCTGCGCAGCGCCGTATTTGCCGCAACGCTGCGATATCTGGTGTTGATGCTTTGATTGCCGGCGAATGGGCTGCATGCCAGGCTAGATGCAACTAATTCGAATATTCTTCTTATTAAAAGCCTGCTTTCGCAGGCTTTTTTTATGGGTTTATCGATACGCCGCTAAGGCCGTATGTTGTTATTGCTAAATTAATGTCTATTGGCTATAAGCACTGTCTTGCCAAAGTGTGGAGAGATGGCGGAGCGGTCAATCGCACCTGCCATAGCGAAGGCGAAAGCCGAAGCGTTCTTCTAATGAACAGTCGGGGACGATTGACACCCCGATGGCAGTGTGGAGAGATGGCGGAGCGGTCAATCGCACCTGACTGTAAATCAGGCGCCTTCGGGCTACGCAGGTTCAAATCCTGCTCTCTCCACCATTTATTTAACAACCCGCCCCGCTTGGCGGGTTTTTCTTTGTGCAAAAGCCCAATGTTCGCGCGGTTTTGCGAAAGCCTCGCGTACCTTTAGAACGCAAATTCAGCCGAAATTCTCTCTCAAATCTGACATTCTCTCACAGCCTCTGGCCACTAACTGCGTATTTAGTGGTCATGGCAAAGCCTTGATTTAGCAGGACTTCCGAAAAACACGGTTTGCAAAGATAAAATGATGCACGCGAACAATGTTTCGAACTTTTTTTATTTCGTCGTCGTCGTTTTGAATGCCGACGGCAAACCAGAGGAGAAGAACAAATTTGAAGGAGGTTCTTCTCAATGGATTACACAGTACGCAATCCAAATGACATGACAGGCGCAGAGCGTTATGCCGAGATCATCACGATCCTGGCGGGTGCGATTGTCCGCCGCAAGATTTATCAGCATAATCAATTAAATAGCTCGGAAAATGAGAGAAGTTTGACTGGACTTCCCTCTGCTTCGAAGCATTCATGTCCCAGCCGCAAACCCACGCAAGTGAGAGCGGAGAAAGGGGCAAAACAATGAAAATAGACATATTAAAAGAGTATGCCGCGCTGGAAGCGATGGAGACAAAAGAGCTGCTCCAAGTCTGGAGCCGGCATTTTGATGCGCCTCCCCAGTCACGCAACAATCGCACCTACCTGATCAATCAGATCATCTATCGGATGCAGGAGCTGACCTATGGCGGATTGACCAAATCAACGATTGATCGCCTTGAAGCGCTGGCCGAGGGCAAAACCGTCCAGCAGCGTCGCAGTGATGTCGGTCGCCTGGCGGTGGGAACACGGTTGGTGCGAGAGGTCAAAGGCGTTGAGCATCATGTGTATGTGCTGGCTGATGGCTATGAATATCAGGGGCTGAAATACAAAAGCCTTTCCGGTGTTGCTTTTGCGATTACCGGCACGCGCTGGAACGGTAATGCATTCTTCGGCTTAGGCAAGAAAGAGGACAGCGAAAAACGACCCTATCATCGTGCCAGAAAGGTACTGGCATGATGGAGGACAAGAAAATCCTGCGCTGTGCGATCTACACCCGCAAATCCACCGAAGAAGGCCTTGATATGGATTACAACACGCTGGATGCCCAGCGCGAGGCTGGTGAAAAATATGTTGAGGCGATGAAGCATGAAGGCTGGCGCATTATTCCTGATCTATATGATGATGGCGGGTTTTCGGGTGGGAACATGGAGCGCCCCGCGCTCAAGCGTTTAATTGAGGATATCAAGGCTGGCCGTATTGATATTGTGGTTGTTTACAAGGTCGACCGTCTCTCACGCTCTTTGATAGATTTTGCCAAGCTGGTGGAAATTCTGGACAAACATGGTGTGAGCTTTGTATCCGTCACCCAGCATTTTAATACCAAGGATTCCATGGGGCGGCTGACGCTCAACATCCTGCTGAGTTTTGCTCAGTTTGAGCGTGAGGTCACCGGTGAGCGCATCCGCGATAAATTCGCTTCATCAAAAATGAAGGGTATGTGGATGGGTGGCCCGCCACCGCTGGGGTATGACGTTGTTGATCGCAAGCTCGTCACCAATCCAAAGGAAGTTGAGCTGGTCAATATTATCTTTGATCGCTTTGCCGCGCTGGGGTCTATCGCCTTATTAGCGCAGGAATTAAATAAAGCAGGTCATCGCACCAAGCATTACATCAGCCGTACAGGAAAACAGGTGGGAGGGAAACCCTTTACTGAAAATCCTCTGCGCACATTTCTGCAGAACCGTCTCTTCCTCGGTGAAGTCCATCATAAAGGCAAATACTATCCAGGACAGCATCAGCCGATTATCACGCAAGCGCAGTTTGATGCAGCCCAAGCCATCTTTGCTGAAAACAGTAAAGGAAAGCGCAAGCGGACTTTTCAGGCAAAATCAAAAGCTCTGCTGAAAGGCATTTTGGTTTGCGGTGGTTGTGGCGGTGCGATGTCCCCCACCCATACGAACAAGGGCAAAAAGAATTACCATTACTATTCAGCGAATTCCTATCGCCGTCAATCATGCGAGCTTTGCCCTGCCAACCGTATCCCCGCTGGTGAAATCGAAGAAGTCGTCAAAGGCCAATTACAGAGCATCTTTGTGAAGCCTCAAGTCATCGTCGATGTCTGGAAGAAGGTCAAAACCGATATTCCCAATTATAACGAAGCAGATTTGCACAGTACGATGCAGCGCATGGGGTCATTGTGGGACATTCTTGTGCCTGCTGAGCAGAAACGTATCACGCATCTATTGATCGACCGTGTCGCGGTGCATGGCAATTGCATCGATATTGAATACCGCGCCAACGGCATCAAAAACATTCTTTCCCAATTGCAGCAGGAAATAGAACACAAAATTAAACATGGGGCCGAAGCATGAACCTACAATACCATACAGAAGATCAAAAAATCATTGTGCGCATCCCTATCAATCTGCGGCGCTGGGGCGGCAAAAAAGTCTTAGTCGGCCCTCAAGGGCAGGATTTGAGAAGCCTAGATTTAGAAGTGCGCAAAGATGAAAAGTTGCTCAAGGCGCTGGGCCGTGCGTATCGTTGGCACAAGATGATAGCGATAGGACGATATCAGTCCGTGTCAGAATTGGCGGAAGCAGAAAATATCAATAAATCCTATCTCCAACGCATGATACGGCTGATGCTTTTATCGCCGCGTATCGTTGATGCCATCCTCAACGGACAACAGCCAGAAGGCTTCGCGCTCACCGATATTGAGAAAGCATTTTCTCCAATTTGGTCTGAGCAAGAAAAGCATTTCGGATTCGCGCAAAGCAATCATTAAATCGCTGCATACAATTACATGCATCTTGGTCATACAGAAGTAGGTATTACCAAACAGCTGCGCAAAGTTAAATCCAGAGAAAATAAAGACTTTCACTGAATACCTTCGTCATACAAACAATTGATTTAATATAGCTTCTTCAAATAGTTGCATCTTTTGCATTTTCTATTCCTGACCACCAACCAGGAGTAGAAAGATGTCAAATAATCGTTACGGCGGCGTGGATTCCTACGCCGCTTTTTTTATTGCTTATAAAGCAAGAACCTTAATCCGCATGCCTATGTTTTCACGGGATGATCTGGAAGATTTAGAGCAGGACATGCTGCTTTACTATCTGCTCTCAATGCCAGATTTTGATCCGCAAAAAGGTGACAAGCGAAGCTTCATTAAAACCGTTGTCAATCGAAAGGCTTTGATGCTGGTACGTGACGCCGAGAGAGAAAAGCGCTGGACTGGCGCACAGAATTTCTCTTTGTCATTCCAGATTGGCGATGAGGATGATGGCAACACACTGGCAGACATGATCACGGGCGAAAGCAGTATCTGGGGTGATGTCTTTTTCTCCCAGAGCCAGATTGTGGCTGAGCAAAATATAGATATTGATAAAATCCTGCGCGATATGCCGGACGACTTGAGGCAAACCTACAGCTTATTGACAGAATATAGCGTAAGCGAGGCTGCCGAGCTTTTGGGTATTCCCCGCACGACCATGTCTAGTCGATTGAAAAAGCTTAAGAAATATATTGAGGACAAAATGGTCTAAAAAAATTTTGAAATTCCATCGTCGTTTTTCGATCCAACGGCAAACCAGTGCTGTGTGACCACATCACACATGAAAGGAACTGGTATGGATCAGGCACAGAAAAACGATACGGCAATGTTCAAATGGGTGCAGCACACCCCTGTCGGGCAGCTGAAAGCTCTCACGGATGAACGCCTTCAGGAAGTGAGAGATACTCTTATTAAGGAAGTACGGGAAGTTGGCCGCGCTCTGCATTGGGTCGAAGGAGTTATAAAGCTCAAGGCTATAGAACGCGACAAGGCCTAAAGCCTATGACGCAGGATATCGCCGCTCCCTCAAAAGTCGTGCCTCTGAAGCCGCCAACGGCTTCGGAACTGCGTTCGCGCCTGCTTGGTTCATTGCCATCTATTTTGCATTTTCTGTTACCCTCTGGCGTTCTGCGCGGCGGGAAATTCATGGTCGGCAATGTTCAGGGCGATAAAGGCGACAGCCTTGTTGTCGAGATGAATGGCACAAAGGCTGGGCTGTGGCATGATTTTGCGACAGGCGCTGGGGGCGACATCATTGATCTGTGGGCGGTTGTCAAAGGTTTCGACCGTCAAACGCAATTCCCTGCATTGCTGCAGGATATTCAAACCCACCTTGGTGCTGGAATTGATACACAGCCTTATAAGCCTTCATCGCCGGAACCACAGGGGCAAAGCAGAAAGCTCGGAAAACCGAGTGCCAAATGGGATTATACTGATGCGCACGGCAATATCATCGCCAGTGTGTATCGGTATGATTCCGATGGGCGCAAGGAATTCAGGCCGTGGGATGCCGTGCGCGGAGTCATGCGTGCGCCGGACATTCGCCCTCTCTACAATCAGGTCGGGCTTAAAGATGCCACGCTGGTGGTGTTGGTCGAGGGTGAGAAATGCGCACAGGCTTTAATCACCAAAGGCATTTGCGCGACCACGGCCATGAATGGCGCAAAAGCGCCGATCAATAAAACAGACTGGTCTCCGCTCCAGGGAAAACACGTCATCATATGGCCAGATCATGATGAGCCAGGGCTGGACTATGCCCGCCGCGCCGCCAGCGCCGCTGCCCGCGCTGGTGCGGTGCAGGTTGAAATCCTAAAAATCCCGCCTGAAAAAACGCCCAAATGGGATGCAGCAGACGCGGTGGAGGAAGGGCTAGATGTTGAGGACATACTGCGGCGCTGGGAACGGGTGGCGGTTAAGGAGCCACCTGCCAGACGCACATCTATCCCGATGTACAGTATTACCGAGCTGCAGGCCGATAAAAGCCCGATACCGGATGATCTGATTGCACCGCGAGTTCTTACGCCTGGTGGTACGCTGGTCTTCGGCGGTGCGCCCAAGGTGGGAAAAAGCGACTTCCTCATTTCTCTTCTAACACATATGGCCGCTGGTGTGACGTTTCTTGGAATGTCCCCCAAATGTCCCCTGAAAATCTTCTATCTGCAGGCGGAAATTCAGTACGATTATCTGCGAGAACGCGTGAACAATGTACACATTGTCCGCGAATATGCTTCGAAACTTCACAATAACTTCGTGATAACGCCGCAGATAAGCGTGACATTGGACGACAATGGCGTGGAATGTATCGCACAATCGGTGAAAGAGCGCTTCGGTAGCACGTTGCCAGACATTATTGTGATTGATCCGCTTCGCAACGTCTTCGATGGTGGCGGATTTGGCGGCGAAAACGATAATGATGCGATGATGTTTTTTCTGTCGCGCCGTGTTGAGGCTTTGAGGCAGAAAATCAATCCGAATGCTGGTATCATTATTGCGCATCACACGAAGAAGATTTTCAAAAAGCAAACGGAAGAAGACCCCTTTCAGTCTTTCAGCGGCGCTGGGGCGCTCAGATCATATTACACATCCGGCATATTGCTGCATCGCCCCGATGAACGCCGACCAGAGCGCACACTGTTGTTTGAATTGCGCAATGGCAGAGAAATAACCCCGAAAATTTTGCAGAAAAAAGCGGAAGGTTGGGTAGATGTCACAGCATATTCGCCGAATGTCGCGCACATATCAGCACATACCGAACCTATTGTGCGGTTATTGTGTGAAGAAGCGGCACAGAACCGCGTGTACACAGCACGACAATTCTCAGACAGATTTGAAAATCACGGCAGCTTAGGCAGCAGTCGCCTTATTCGTCAAAAATTGCAGGGCTTGATTGATACGAACATGATCAAGTTCTTCAAGAATGGTGACATCTATGGCTTTCAGCTGCCCAAAGGCACGCAGCGTGGCTATCTTTGGGTTGATGGCATGTCCTTGCCTGACGGCAGGCCGATACAACCGACACACCACAAACATGATATTACCGGCGAGATTGTGGCCATTCCCTCAAACAGCACCCAGAGGGATTCATGATGGCGTTTTTCTTTGCCCACTGCGCACCCACCGCCCACCTGCTGCCCACTAAAACGAGCAAAAAGCGGCGATCTACCTGGTGTTTTGCAGATGTTTCAGGTGGGCAGATGCCCACTAAGCCTGCCCACTACCCACTTAGAAAAGCCTTAAAAAATCAACGCACTGCTCAGCTGGGCAAGTGGGTGGGCATCCCCTTACTCCTACGGAGTAACGCTGACGCTGCCCCTTCAGGGCGCAAGCGTCAGCTCCGTAATTTCCAACCATCAACGAAAGGACAACCTGCATGAAGGATCAAAAACAACTCACCCCAGGCGAAAGCGAAGTCGAAGAACGGCTACGATCTGCAGCGCGAACATTGCGCCGTCTGCCGAACGTGAAAGTTCAAGGCTACTTCAGCACATGGCCGACGATTATTCGCGAGCCGCTGGAAATTTTGCAGATGGAGCCAGAGCCGATGCGCTTGCAGCCATCCACGGCAGACATCACCGAAATGGAAGAGGTTTTGTTTGTTTGGCTGAAATGGCTTGAGCCGGAAGAACGCCGTCTTGTGTGGTTGCGTGCCGAACGTGTGCGCTGGAAACTCATCTGCGGGCGTTTCGGCATAGGGCGTACCAAAGCGTGGGAAATGTACCGCCGTGCGCTGGTCTCAATCGCGGCAAAACTGCGCTGATATGGCTGATAATCAAATGATCATTCATGGCCGAAAAAAGCAATCATTTCTGAGTCTTATTCGCTTGATAAGTGCCGCGAATGAAGCGTTCATGTGATTGTAACGAAAGGGAAAAACATGAAAACCAACACGAAAGAACAGGCCATTGACGCCTACATCCGCAAGGTTGCCCATATCGACGCCATGCTGCGCCGCTTGCAAGGGGCTTGCGACGATCATTTTTACAACAACCCAGACGAGATTCATTGGGGCCATGTCGGCGACGTCAGCGGGATTGAAGAGTCGCTGCAACGCATTTGCGACAGCGTTTTCAAAGAAGGCGAACACGCACCAGAAAACAATGCCTAAGGAGGACAACAGGATGAATAAAACCAGACAAGAACGAGTAGACGCTTATTACACGGCTAAAGAACAGATTGTCGCCACCATGATGGAGATTGCCAATCGCATTCATAACCCGCTGCCAGCCGAGCGCAAAATGCCAGAGCAAATTATCGCGCACGATATCACCAAGCTGAAACAGGCACACATGAAGCTACGAGAGATGGCTGACATCCTCGGTATTGAAACCCAAGCGCTGGAGATTTGATCATGGCTAGAGAGATTATAAATGTTGTCTATGCACGAAAGCCTTATAACTGGCACGAGATTGAATCAGGTAGTCACCCTGATTGCGGCGAAGCCATCCCAACGCAGATATCCGAAGTAAGAGAAATGACGGAAGTCGAATATAAGGCCTTTATCGCCCGCCCGCTGGCAAAACGTGAATGGCTGGCAGGCAAAGGCGGCTATCAAGGCAGCATCAAACAAGCCATCGCGCTGGTATGCCCTGGCCACGAAACTTTGTATGTTGATCCATCAGGCTCCGATTATGGACGGTATGTCGGGCGTGCTGTAGTGTAGGTGATGATGAAGATAATTAGTTTCAGTGATTTGCATTTGGAATTTGGCAAGCCTTTTGATATGCCAGACGAAAGCATTGCGGATGTGATGATTTTGGCAGGCGATATTATTACCTTCGCTGATTTATCTCCGCTTGAGGAAATTGCACGCTCATGGCGCAAGCCAATTTTATACGTTGCTGGCAATCACGAGTTTTATACGCGCAATCCGATGCAGGATGATATTACGCGGTTTCAAACATGGGTCGCTGATTATCCTCATCTACACTTTCTGCAGGACGAACCGATCACGATTGATGGCGTTCATTTCTTCGGTGGCACGATGTGGACGGATTTCAATGGCGGCAATCCGAATGCCATGATGACGGCTCGTCAGCAAATGAACGATTTTAAATTAATCAGAACAAGCGAGGATACATTCTTTCGTCCCGAAGATTCCGTTTTGCTTCACAACCTTTTCAAAACCAAGCTCATCAGCTGGCTTGAAGAAAACAAAGAGCAGCCGAGGGTCGTTATCTCGCACCACGCGCCAGTCATTAATCCAAACACACAGTATCGCGCCAGCCCCTTACAGCCAGCCTTCAATTCTTTGGATATGATTGATCTCATCGAAAAGTATCAGCCCAACCTGTGGGTTTACGGCCATACCCATGAGTGCGATGACCAGATGCTCGGCCCAATCAGAATTATCTCTAACCAGCGCGGCTACCCTAAGTCCCGTACGGACTTTGAATGCGAAGGCTTTGATCCAGGTGGGGTTTTAGTCGAAATTGGTGGCTAAATTAGATACAGCACAATTCCATTGACTCAATGGTTACTATTATATACAATAAGCATAAATAATGCTCTTAATAGCAACCATTAGAGAGTGAAAATGCCAAGAAAAACAGCCCCTTTGCCCCCTACGTTAGAGGACATCCTGAAAACGGTGGGAGAAAATATTAAGCTGGCACGTCTGCGCCGCAAGATCACAACGGTCATGCTGGCCGAACGGGCGGGTATGAACCGCGTGACTCTGCGTAAAGTCGAAAGCGGCGACAGCGGCGTAACGCTGGGCGCGTATGCCAGCGTCCTCTTTAGCCTGGGGCTTGAAAAGGACTTATTGCTGGTTGGACAGGATGATCCTCTTGGAAGAAAACTTCAGGATGCTGATCTTACGCATACGAAAGAACGTGTAGCGAAACGGAAAAAATCATGAGCGCCAAACGTCAAACACAAAAAACAATTCAGGTCTGCGCCCATTGGCAGGGCATGGCAGAGCCTGTTGTTATGGGTATGCTGTACGCTGCACCATCACGCGGAAAAGAAATCTTTTCATTTGAATATGACCCTGCCTGGCTGAAATCTCCGTATGCTCTTGTGCTTGATCCTAATCTTGGCCTTTTTTCTGGCCCGCAATATGCGCGGGATGGGCATGACAATTTTGGCCTGTTTCTTGACTCGTCACCAGATCGCTGGGGACGAGTCTTGATGCAACGGCGCGAGGCACAACAAGCCAAAGCTGAAGACCGTGATATTAACACGCTGATGGAATCTGATTATCTGCTGGGCGTTTATGACGGCCACCGGATGGGCGCGTTGCGTTTCCGCTTATCTGAAGACGGGCCGTTTCTAGATAATCAGGCTGATATGGCTGCGCCACCGTGGACGAAGCTGCGCGATTTGGAGTACGCCAGCTTGCAACTGGAGCGCCAGGATGCAGAAACCGATAAGGATTATATGAACTGGCTGAAAATGCTGATCGCGCCAGGGGGGTCGCTTGGAGGCGCACGCCCGAAAGCTAGCGTACTGGACGAGCATGGCCATCCATGGATTGCCAAATTCCCCAGCCGCCGCGATGAAATCAATATTGGCAGATGGGAATATCTGATTTATCAGCTGGCACAAACAGCAGGCGTTGAAACTGTACAATCGGATATACGCAATTTCTCAGGTGAATACGATACATTCCTGAGCAAGCGTTTCGACCGAACAGAAAACGGTGATCGTGTGCATTTTGCCTCCGCTATGACGTTGCTGGGCAAACAGGATGGTGATGGCGGGGATACAGGCGTCAGCTATCTTGACCTTGCTGAATTTCTGATGCGTAGCGGCGCACAGGCCAATAAAGATCTGGAGCAGTTATGGCGGCGTATCGTTTTTTACATTTGCGTATCGAACACTGACGATCATTTGCGCAATCATGGTTTCCTACTGCGTGATGGGGGCTGGGTATTGTCCCCAGCCTATGACATCAACCCTGTTGCGACGGGTGGCGGTCTTGCGCTCAATATATCCAAGGAAGACAACAGCCAGAGCCTTGATCTGGTGCGGAGCGTTGCACCTGTGTTTCGCGTAGATGATGGACGGGCTAATGAGATTATTGGTGATGTCATTAATGCTGTGCGCAATTGGGAGGAACTGGCCAAAAAGCTGAAATTACCATCGCGCGAGATTAGTCAAATGAAGAGCGCCTTCCGAGTGGCAGAAGAAAGCTAAGCAATGAAAAAGACAAAAGTAATTGGAGGCATCATTTTAACAGCCTTTCTATTGATGCTTCAAGTGCCGCTAGATAGTGCATTATCTAACCTTGTATCTTATACGTCCGCTTTAGGAATAAGGCTTGATTGGCTTGTGCAGCACCAATCCATGATTAAAATTTCTATCAGCATTATTGCTGTAGGGGCATTGATGGTTATCTTGTTTGATAAAGAGGAAAGCAAAGAACAGCAGGGAAACACTATTAATCAGTCCCAAAATTTCCTCTTTGGAAATAACAATACGCAAAATCTGAATATTGGGATTGAGCAAAGAAAGGTAACAAAAGACCTTGTAGAGCAAATGCCTCTTCTGGATAAGATTGAAAAAAAGAAATTTAGGATCGTTTGTATTGCGAATGATTCCGAAGCATTCAATTTCGCTTCTGAGGTTAAGGAGCTTTTTATGAAGCATGGATTTGAATACGAAGGCATGGTTAGCACCACCGGTCTTGTTGGCGGTGATGGACGCATTGTTATCCAAAGTCACGAGGACGGTGTTGATATTCTGGTTGGCATGAACACCAAGACAGCAACTCCCCTGCGAGACATGGGCGGATTGATGACGGGTCTTGGAAAAATATAAAATGTCCGAACATAATTGTTACGGACAACGCGAACATTTTTTGCCATCCTGATCACTATCATCGCGACCATTGACACCAAAGCCACGCACCCCCGCGTGGCTTTTTGCATATGCGCCGCGATGCTAAAGGCAAAAAGGTACTTCCGGCGATTGGCCCCTATGCGGCGGGCTGAGGCGCAGG
>CAYRVJ010000003.1:0-22636 GCA_964427785.1 uncultured Alphaproteobacteria bacterium
AAGCCGATCACCGAATCGTAATCGCCGCACATGCCCGCATCGGTTTGGTATCCCGTGCCTTTGGGCAGGATGCGCGCGTCATTGGTAGGCACATGGGTGTGGGTTCCAATCACCGCGCTGACCCGCCCGTCCAGAAAATTGGCGAGCGCCATTTTTTCCGAGGTCGCTTCGGCATGAATGTCGATCACGATGGCGTCGGCATTGTGCTTGAGCCGCAGCTTCTGTAAATCTTCTACGCAGGCCTCGAACGGGCAGTTCAAGGGGTCCATATAGGTGCGGCCCATAGTGTGCATCACGGCGATTTTGCGCCCGTCTTTTAGCGTAAACAGATGGCTGCCATGGCCGGGGGTGGATTTGGGATAATTGTTGGCTCTAATCAAGCGCGGCTCATCGTTTAAAAAAGGCAGAATGTCTTTTTGATCGAAGCCATGGTTGCCAAGCGTCAGGCAATCCGCGCCGTTGGATAAAAATTCTTTGGCAAGCTGCGGCGTTATGCCGAAACCATGCGCGGCGTTGTCGACGTTTAAAATGACGAAATCGGCGTTTTCCTTTTTTCGGATTTCGGAAAGCTTGGCGTTAATCAAGTTTCTTCCCGATCTTCCCACCACATCGCCTAGGAATAAAATACGCATATCAGGAACAGCGTATCGCCCCTTCTTCGGTGATGACCCAATCCAGCCTTTCGTCGCGGCCTTCGTGGGGCACGATGGGCACTTGCTGCGCGGCATAGGCGATGCCGACGGCGATGATTTGCTTTTGCGCCCGCAAATGGTGCAGCGTCCTGTCGTAAAAACCGCCGCCATATCCGAGCCTGTATCCGGCGCGGTCGAAGGCGATCAATGGCACCAGCAAAACATCCGGCACGGTTTCAGGGGAGGATTGCGGGGGATGTCTTGTGCCGGAATAGCCTTCTTCGAGCTTCATGCCCGGCTGCCAGCCACGGAAAGCAAGCACCTCGCCTTTTTGCACGACGACGGGAAGGCAGCATAAAAAATCCTTTTCGCAAAGATGCTGCAATAGCGCCGTGTCGTCTAATTCCCCCGAAAGCGGCCAATATCCCGCGACCGAGATGCCTTGTGCCGGGGAAATGCTGCTCATGAAATGACCGATGATGTCTTGGGCGGCTCTGGCGCGCAGGATGTGATGCGCTTGCTGGCGTTTTTTTAAAACATCCTCGCGCATCTGCTGTTTGATTTGTTCAATATTCATGTAAACAGTTGACGGTTGACGGTTGACATTTTTCAAATTGTTAACTGTTAAAAGTTAACTGTCAACTGAAGTGGCAAGCCGCGAGAACCGTTGGTTTACGCTAAACTCCTCCGTGGCCCAAAAGACCAGGTGGGCGCCATATGCGTGGACCAGGGTCCATACAGGGACAGCTCCCGAGAGTTCAATTATCGGCCGGTGGGTTGTAGGAAACCTGACGAATTCCACAGCCTGCCAATGGCTATTCTATGCCGCTTTGGCTTTTTCCGCAAGGGTTTCGATACGCTTTGTCAGGGCGGCGAGCTTTTCCGCCGTATAGTTGGCTGCGGTTTCGGGCAGGGTACGGTCGATCTTTTGTTCCAATTTCTCGATTTGTACAAAAGCTTCGGCTAATTCGTCGGCAATTTTCAGCGCGGTCATCAGCAATAGGCGCGAATCGCCGACTTGCCCTACGGCTTGTTTGATCGACTCGAGGCGGTTTTCCACGAATGCCGAAAGCTGCCGCAGTTGCGCTTCTTCGCCATCGTCGCAGGCGAGGGTATAGGGATAGTTGTTGACCGTGATTGAAATATCCGCCATTTGCCGTTAACTCGCGATTTTCTTGAGGCGTCCTGTGACTTCTTCAAGCCGCGCCGCCACCTTTTCGCTGGCCTGCTGCAAATTTTGGTATTGGTCGCGCAAAGATTTTAATTCGTCCTGCAGGGCGACATTGGAATTCGCCGCCTTTTCCTGGTTCTGGACAAGGGCAGAGGACAGCTTTTCAATGGCTTGTTCCATCTGTGTCATGCCGGACAAAAGCCGTTCGGACAAAGCGGTTGCGGAATTGGGTTTTGATTCAGATGTGTTTGTCATGGGGCAAGTCTATGCCCGGAGCATTTTCCCGTCAATGTTTAAGTTGATGGCATGCACCTCGGGATAAATCAAATCTTGAGTTAATGACCTTCTATACGCTATACCCTATACGTTATACGCTTTTCTCGGGAGCAACAATGACGGCGGCAGCAAAAATGGCGATTTCAGAGAATTCCAACCCTTCCCACGATCTAATGGCCAATGCCATCCGCTTTCTTGCCATGGACGCCGTGGAAAAAGCCAAATCCGGCCATCCCGGCATGCCGATGGGCATGGCCGATGTCGCGACCGTATTATTCAGCCAATTTTTGAAATTCGACGCATCCGATCCGCGTTGGCCCGACCGCGACCGGTTTATTTTATCGGCGGGCCATGGGTCGATGCTGCTTTATTCCCTGTTGTTTTTGACGGGATATGAAGACATGACCATGGAGCAATTGAAAAACTTTCGCCAATTGAACGGTATCACCGCCGGCCACCCGGAATATGGCCATGCGCTTGGGGTTGAAACTACGACCGGCCCGTTGGGGCAGGGGATCGCCAATTCGGTCGGCTTCGCCTTGGCGGAGAGGATTTTAAACGCCGAATTCGGCGATGATTTGGTTGATCATTTTACCTATGTCATCGCATCCGACGGCGATTTGATGGAAGGCATCAGCCATGAGGCGATTTCGATCGCGGGCCATATGAAGCTGAACAAGCTGATCGTGCTGTTCGACGACAACAATATCAGCATCGACGGCGAACTGCATTTGGCGGAATCTGGCGACCAGGTGGCGCGCTTCAAGGCCGCCGGATGGAACGCGGAACGCATCGACGGGCACAATCCCAAGGAAATCGCAGCCGCCATCGAACGGGCGCGTAAATCGGACAAGCCCAGCCTGATAGCATGCAAAACCGTAATCGGTTTCGGCGCGCCGAAAAAAGCCGGCAGCCATGACAGCCACGGGTCGCCGCTGGGGGCGGAAGAAATCGCTGGCGCGCGGCAAAAACTGGGCTGGCCGCATCCGCCTTTTGAAATGCCGTTCGATGTGATGCAGGCCTGGCTTGCCATCGGCGCGAAGGGCACGGTTGATGCTGCGGCGTGGAAAAAACGCCTCGACGCGCATCCAAAACGAGAAGAATTTCTGCGCCGCCAATCGGGCGAGCTGAATTCGCAATTGGACGGTGCGTTTGCTAAACTTAAATCCGATTTCATCGCGAAAAAAGAAAAACTCGCGACCCGCCAGTCCTCTGGCAAGGTTTTAGAGGCGATTCAACCGCTGCTGCCCGAAATGCTGGGCGGCTCCGCCGATTTGACGCCAAGCAACAATACCAAGGTGAAAACCCATAAAGTGGTAGAGGCCGGATATTACGGCGGTACCTATATGCATTGGGGCGTGCGTGAACATGGCATGGCCGCCGCGATGAACGGCCTTGCGCTGCATGGCGGGATTATCCCCTATGCGGGCACGTTTTTGATTTTCACCGATTATTGCCGCCCTTCGATCCGCCTGTCCGCGTTGATGCGGCAGCGGGTGATTTATGTGATGACCCATGATTCCATCGGTCTTGGCGAAGATGGCCCGACCCACCAGCCGGTCGAACATTACGCCGCCCTGCGCGCGATTCCGAATTTGAATTTCTTCCGCCCTTGCGACGCGGTCGAGGTCGCGGAATGCTGGGAATTGGCGCTGAACAATCAAGCCGGGCCGAGTGTGATCGCGCTGACGCGCCAGGCGGTTCCGCATTTGCGCGATAAAGCGGATGAGAATTTTTCGGAAAAAGGCGCCTATGTTTTGGCGGGCAAAGATGGCGCGCAAGTGACCATATTCGCCAGCGGTTCCGAGGTGGGTGAGGCGATGCAAGCGTGCGCCGAGCTTGAAAAAGAAAACATCACCTGCCGCGTGGTTTCGGTTCCATCCTGGGAATTGTTCGAAAAGCAAAGCGCGGATTATCAGGCGCAAATCATTGGAAACGCTAAAATCAAAGTTGCTATCGAGGCCGGTATCCGCCAAGGTTGGGATCGTTTCATCGGGCCGGATGGAATCTTTATAGGCATGGATTCCTTTGGCGCCTCCGCGCCAGCTGGCGATTTGTTCAAGCATTTTGGGATAACGGCGGGAAAAGTGGTGGAGTTGGTGAAGTCTAAATTAGGAAAGTAATGTTGGAGTAAAAATGACAAAAGTAGCGATTAATGGTTTCGGGCGCATCGGCAGGCTGGTTTTACGGGCTTTATTTGAATCTGGCCGCAAGGATATGCAGATCGTTGCGATCAACGATCTCGGCAGCGTCAAGGACAACGCGCATTTGCTGCGCTATGATTCGGTGCATGGGCGGTTTCCTTACCCGGTGAAAACCACCGACAATTCGATGGAAATAGAGGGTCAGAAAATCGCTGTTGTGGCGCAGCCAGATCCATTGAAGTTGCCGTGGAAAGATTTGGGGATTGATATCGCGTTCGAATGTTCGGGCCGTTTCACCAAACGCGAGGAAGCCGCGCATCATTTAACCGCAGGCGCAAAACGCGTGATCGTATCCGCCCCCGCCGACGGCGTCGATGCGACCATCGTGTATGGCGTCAACCACGATACATTGACTAAGGATCATATCGTGATTTCTAACGGTTCTTGCACCACCAATTGCTTGGCACCGGTTGCCGACGTTATTTTAAAAGATATCGGAATCGAGCGCGGATTTATGACCACCGTGCACGCCTATACCGGCGATCAAAAACTGGTCGATTCGATTCACAAGGATCCGCGCCGCGCCCGCGCCGCCGCCTTGTCGATGATTCCATCATCCACCGGCGCTGCCAAGGCGCTGGGCCTTGTGATCCCGGAATTGAAAGGCAAGCTGGACGGCACCGCGATCCGCGTTCCGACCGCGAATGTGTCGATGATCGATTTTAAATTCGTTTGCCCGCGCGATGTGGCGGCGGATGAAATCAATGCGGCGATGAAAAAGGCGGCCGAAGGCAGATTGAAGGGCGTGCTTGGTTATGTGACGGATGAATTAGTGTCATCCGATTTCAATCACGACCCGCATTCATCCAATTTCGACGCGACCCAAACCCAAGTGGTCGACAAACGCCTTGCGCGCGTGTTGTCCTGGTACGACAATGAATGGGGTTTTTCCAACCGCATGCTGGATGTGGCGGCGATTATGGGAAAGATGATTTAGGTTTTAGCTTTTAGGTTTTAGGAGACGCAAAATGAAGGTAGCCATGAAGACCCAAACTTCTTTGTCTTTAACCGATAAAGTCAAAAATATTTTATCGGCTTATGAATCCGACAGCCCGAAAGTTAAAGAAAACCTAGGCCGCATCTTGATGCATGGCCGTTTGGGCGGAACAGGGCAGATGATCATTCTCCCGGTCGATCAGGGGTTCGAACATGGCCCGGCGCGCAGTTTCGCGGGCAATCCGGTTTGTTATGATCCGCATTATTTCTATCAATTGGCGCTCGACGCAGGACTGAACGCTTATGCCGCGCCGCTGGGCGCGTTGCAGGCGGGCGTTGAAACATTCGGCGATAAGATTCCGTTGATCTTGAAAATGAATCACGGAAATTCACTTCTGTCCAGCAAAACCAATCCCGATCAAGCGGTGACTTGCAGCGTGCAGGATGCGGTGGATTTGGGCTGTGCGGCGGTTGGATTCACGCTGTATAACGGATCGGAATCCTATAACGCGCAGCTCGAAGAATTGCGCGATATCATTGCCGAGGCAAAATCGCATGGCCTTCCGACCGTGGTTTGGTGCTATCCGCGCGGCGGCGTCCTGCCGAAAGAGGCGGAAACCGCGATCGACGTTGTCGCCTACGCCGCGCATATGGCCTGCCAGGCGGGCGCGCATATGATTAAGGTGAAATTGCCGTCGGATACGGTGTGGCTCGAGGCCGCGAAAAAATCTTATGAAAATATTCCGGTCAAAACCCTGGCCGAGCGTGTGCGCCATGTGACGCAAGCTTGCTTTAACGGCAGGCGCCTTGTTGTGTTTTCGGGCGGCGAGGCCAAGGAGGAAGCCGCCATTCTAAGTGAAATTATTGCCATCCGTCAGGGCGGTGGTAACGGATCGATTATGGGTCGCAACGCGTTCCAACGGAAGAAGGAAGACGCATTGAAGCTGTTCGATGATATGATTGCAATATTGAAGGGGTAATAGCGTATGGGGTAGTGGGGTAATGGGGAAATCCGCTGCCCTATTACCCTAAACCCCATTACCCCAAGCCAATGACCAAACTTTATCTCATCTCCCCTCCGCAAATCGCCCTTTCAGAATTCCTCCCTGAGTTGGACGGCGCGCTATCGACCGGTCTTGTTTCCGTTTTTCAGCTGCGCCTGAAAGAGCTGGAGGCGCATGAATTGCGTCAGTTGATTCCGCCGATCCGCGATCTGTGCCATGGACATAACGTGCCGATTTTGATTAACGACCATGTGCATTTGGCGGTTGATCTGAATTGCGATGGCGTGCATTTAGGCCAGCAAGACATGAAACTTGCCGAGGCGCGCAAGATTCTGGGCCAGAGTAAATCCATCGGCGTCACCTGCCATAATTCCAAACACCTCGCCATGGTGGCGGCGGAAGCGGGCGCGGATTACGTCGCTTTCGGCGCGTTTTACCCGACCAAAACCAAGGATTCAGGGTACAGGGCCGAAATCGATCTGCTGCGCGATTGGTCGGAATTGACCACCGTTCCCTGCGCCGCCATCGGCGGCATCACGCCCGATAACTGTAAACCGCTGCTGGATGCAGGGGCGGATTTTATCGCGGTGGTCTCTGCGGTTTGGGGGCATTCGCAAGGGGCTAAAGCAGGGGTAGAGGCGTTTAAAGAATACATTGATTAAAGGCCCGGTTTCTGCTATTTTCCCGCTGCAATTTAATAAAGCTCATCCTGAGCTTGTCGAAGGATGGGCTTTTTCATTTAATAATATGTCCATGGTTCGACAGGCTCACCATAGGCAAGTTTTAAGAGCTTAGAAAATGAAAGCCCAAGCCAACGCCCTGAAACCGGGCAATATTATTGAAATCGACAACAAGCTTTTGACCGTGACCAAGGTCGAACACAGAACGCCCGGCAATTTGCGTGCTTTTGTGCAGGTCGAAGCCAAGGACGTCAGTTCCGGCAACAAGAAAGATTTCCGTTTTTCTTCGACCGAGGCGGTCGAGCGTGTGCGCATCGACGAAGTTCCGCATCAATATCTTTTCGCCGAAGGCGACCAGGTCACTTTCATGAACAATGAAAATTATGAACAGATCGTGGTCGAGCGCGATTTAATCGGCGAGCCGGCGCAATTTTTGCAAGATGGCATGCAGGTGCAAATCGCGATGCATGAAGGCAAGCCGCTAGGCGTGACTTTGCCGGAATCGGTAATCATGGAAATCGTCGAGGCCGAGCCATTTATCAAAGGACAGACCGCATCGGGTGGATTCAAGCCCGCCAAATTGTCCAACGGTGTCCGCACGATGGTGCCGCAATATATCGTCAGTGGCGAGAAAGTCGTCGTTAAAACAGATGACGGGTCGTTCGTTGAACGGGCCAAAGACTAATGTCTAGACTCTCTCCGCTTCTTACCATCATCGACGCCGCCGTGCGCAAGGCTGGCCGTTCGTTGCTGCGCGACTTTAAAGAAGTGGAGCAATTGCAGGTGTCAAGAAAAGGCCCTGCCGATTTCGTGTCCGCCGCCGACCGCAAGGCCGACAAAATCCTGCGCGAAGAACTGTCCAAAGCAAGGCCAGCATTCGGCTTTTTAACCGAAGAAGGAGAGGACGTAAAAGGCGACGGGGTGCACCGCTGGATCATCGACCCCCTGGACGGCACCACCAATTTTCTGCACGCGATTCCGCATTTCGCGATTTCCGTCGCCTTGGAAAAAGAAGGCGTCGTGGTCGCAGGTTATATTTATGATTTGATCAAGGACGAATTTTTCTGGGGCGAAAAAGGCGATGGCGCCTTTTCGTCGCGGTCGGGCCGCTTGCGGGTTTCAGGGCGCAAGGATTTATCCGAATGCTTGCTGGCGACCGGCATACCGTTCAAGGGCTGCGGCAATATCGACGAATTTAACGCCGAATTGGCCGCGGTCGCGATGGAAGTCAGCGGCGTGCGCCGCATGGGCGCGGCCGCTTTGGATTTGGCCTATGTCGCCGCCGGGCGGTTCGACGCATACTGGGAGCGGGATCTGGCTGTTTGGGACGTTGCCGCCGCGCTGCTTTTGGTAAAAGAGGCGGGCGGTTACATCAAGCAAATCGACGGTAAGGACGCAACCCATTTAAGCCCTGATCTGATTGCCGCGAATACATTCATAGGCGAGCCGGTACGAAAGCTTTTGCACAATTCTGGGCAAAAACCGGAAAAATCGAAGGCCTTGGCGTAAAAAGCTTATTGATCTCAGCAATATAGCGTTTATTATGCGAATAAATCTTCCTTGGGGTGTTCCTTGCAAAAACGGCTTTTCCTTTTCGTTGTCCTAGGCGCCAGCCTTGCCGCTGCTGCGTCCTATGCCGCGCCGCAACCTGCCGTGCAGGTCAACCCCTTTGTTATGGATCAACTTGGTGCGCCGCCGAATAGCGCGTCTTTGTATCTGCAGTCCCGCGATGCCGCAAGACCGGGCGTTGCGCCGCGTTCTGCTATGTCCCAAAAAACCCCGCTGCCGCCGTTGAAAAAACCAAAAAGCGCGACTACGCTTGCGGCCAACTCGATGGATAGAAGTGTCCATCAGTCGGGCGGAAAATTGAAAGACGGCGGCGCGAAGTTTAAATCTATTCCGGCATCTTCTTTGGCGGGCGGGTTTTCCGTATCGCCTATGCCTGCTTCGGGTGAGGTTAAATTCCGCCCGCAAACCGCGACCAATTGGGCGGCATTGCCTGCTGCGGCAAAGCCCGCAGCGCCTGTCCGCCCAGAGCATAATTTTGCCCATCAAGTATTAAAGCATCAAGGTTATAGCTGGTCGGACATAGATCCGGCCTTGGCATCGGCCGCTGCGAATTTGACCGTCACGCAGCCCAGCGCGATCAATCAAGAAATCGTCAGCGTCGGCTATGACAAAGGCGAAACCGAATTGTCTAAAAAGGCTTTGGAAACGGTCAAGCAAGCCGGACAGAAATTAAAGGAACAGCCAAAAATTTCCGCCGAATTAAAGGCCTATGCGGGCAGCGAAGAAGATGCCGGCCGCGCGCGCCGCGTTTCGCTTAGCCGCGCCCTAAGCGTGCGTAACGCCCTGATCGGCATGGGCGTCGAAGGCAAGCGCCTGGGAGTCAAGCCCGTCGGCATTCCGACCGATGGCGGGCCAAACGACCGCGTCGATGTGATTATCGGGCGCTAGATTTCAAATTAAATATTTATATCGCGCGCAGCGGTGGCAGCGCCGATTCATTATCCAGAACATTATTCCGATTGAATTCTTCGGCGCTGTAAATACTGCCGATTTTTCCGTTGTTTAGCGTCATTATTCGATCCGCTTTGCGCAAGGTGGAAAGCCTGTGGGCGATGGTCAATGTGGTGCGGCCTTGTGACAGGCTATCTAGCGCCTCTTGCACCAGCCTTTCGTTGTCGCTGTCGAGCTGGCTTGTGGCCTCGTCCAAAAGCAATATTTCTGGATTGCGGATCAGGGCGCGGGCGATGGCGATGCGCTGTTTCTGCCCGCCGGAAAGCTTGACGCCTTTTTCCCCTAGATGGCTGTTCAGCCCGCCCGGCAAAAGATACAGAAATTCATCGACTAGCGCGTCCTTGCAGGCTTGCCGCACTTCTTGCTCTGTGGCGCCGGGCTTGCCATAGCGAATGTTTTCCAAAAGTGTTGTCGAAAAAATAACCGGTTCTTGCGACACAAAGCTTATTTTTTGCCGCAAGTCTTTTAGGTCCATGGACGCTATGTCTTGCCCATGCAGCAATATGCGCCCCGATTGCGGGCGGTAAAATCCGAGCAGCAGTTGAAAAACGGTGCTTTTGCCCGATCCGCTGGCACCGATAATTCCCAAATTTTCCTTGGGGCTGACTTTGAATGAAACATGATCCAGCGCGTTTTGGTTCGGCCTCGACGGATAGGAAAAACAAATATTTTCAAAAGCAATCGCGCTTTCGCCTTGCGGCGTGGCGGCGGAAGTCGAAGGTATTTTTGAAGGACTATTTTCCGGGATGACGGATAAAAACTCCACGATCCGGTCCAAAGCCCCGCCAGCCCTATGCATTTCGCCCGCGACTTCGGAAAGCGCCGCGACCGACCCCGCCGCAAGAATCGAATAAAATACAAAGGCCGCAAGTTCGCCGCCGCTTATATTCTGCCGCATAACGTCATAAGCGCCGATCCATAAAACCGCCAATATAGCGCCGAAGGCAAGCGCGATGATCAGCCCGGACAGCAAGGCGCGCGCCAGGCTACGTGACAGCGCGGCATTCAGCGCGGCGTGGGTAAGGCCGTTGAATTTTTCAAGGTCAAGGGATTCATGGGTATAGGCTTGCACGGTTTTGATGAATCCCAGACTTTCCGCAGCGAATGCGCCAGACTCGCCGATGCGATCTTGCGCCCGGCGCGACAGCAGTCTTAATTTTCTTCCCACAAAAATCAGCGGGCCCACCACGAGCGGAACTGTCAGAAACACAATCGCAGCCAGCTTGAGGTTGGTGATGAACAGCATCGCGCCCGCGCCGAGCAAAAGAATCGAATTGCGTAAAGCGATCGGCAACGCCACCGTTACCACGTTTTGCAATAGGCCAGTGTCGGCGGTCAGGCGGGATACCATATCGCCGCTTGGCCTGGATTCGAAGAATCCTGCGCCCAGTTTCAAAAGATGCGCGAATAAATCCTGGCGTAAGTCGGCGGTCATTTTTTCGCCCAGCGACGATGCAAGATAATGCCTTGCCGCGCTGGAGCAGGCAAGCAGCACCACAACAGGCGCAAGAAACAAAAACGCCCTGTCCAAATGCGCCGTGTCGTTCGCGCCGAAACCTTGATCGACCATAGCGCGCAAGCCCTGGCCAAAGGCTAACACCGCCGCCGATGCCGCCAAGATCGCCAACACGGCGCCAAAAGCGGTTGCGCGGTGCTTTTTCAAATAGGGCCGCAAATAGCGCAGCAATTCCAGGTTCTTTTGCGGCAAGGCGGCGGATGTCATGGGTTAAGATGTCTGTTTTGTGAATGGGGAAGGAGGGGAAAGTTCTTGGTTCAAAAGCGCGTAAAGCGAAATTTTTTCTCCCCTGGTCGAGCGCCAATCGATTTCCTTGCTATCGGCAAAAGTTTCAAGCGCAAAATGCCATGCCCCGCTTTTGGGCGACGACAGCCAAATTTGCGACAGAGGCGCATGGCGATTAAGTAAGTATATGCCTTTATCTTCGAATTCGACGCGCAACACCCCTTCTTCGAGGTCTATTTCGGCCTCATCGCCAAAGCAACGCTCGAAATGGGCGTGCAATCCTTCTAATGTCTTAAGGGCAAGGATTTCAAAGGGCTTCATCGCATAATTTTCTTTTTTTACAAATGTTTAGCCTGGCTCAACCGCGTAACGGCCCTGTTATAGCAGCTATCATCGGGGCCGACAATTCAAAGCTATAAAAGCCACCGCCTAAAAGCTTGATTTTCACACGGGATTTGGTTATAAGCCCTTTTCCCCATAACGGGCAGAATTAAGATACAACAGAGGCAGCAATGAAACCAGGCATTCACCCAGATTACCATGAAATCACCGTCGTACAGACGGATGGAACGTCTTATACAACTCGTTCGACCTGGGGTAAGCCCGGCGACACGCTGCGCTTGGATATCGATCCGTTGTCGCACCCGGCCTGGACCGGCGGCCAGCAAAAAATCCTCGAGGGCGGTCAAATGGCAAAATTTGCCAAGCGCTTTCAAGGGTTTGGCACAAGCGCTGCCGCGCCAAAAGCGGCCAGTGGCGACAAGAAATAGCAAACAGATTTTAGTATCACAGCAACCGCCCTGTATGCATCATTGCGACAGGGCGTTTTTTGTTACGCGTTCGAAATATGTTGACTTGGAAAAGGTATAAGCGATACTGGTTTTAGGCTAATCACCGGCAGAGACCGGCTTTAGGCAATCGGGCAGGGAAAGGTATAATGAGGATGTCATGAGCGCCCATCCCCTTTCCCGCTGGCTAAGATCGCGCCAGCTTCTTATGGATTCAGGCTTTGGCGTGTCCAAGCCGGACAGCTATCCTTCATTCGGCATCGAAAGAATCTCCAGCGACATTTTTTCTCTTTCCGTTATCATGCCGCCCTGCAGCGACGAGCAGCTTACCATCAATTTGGACAGATTCGATCTTACCATAACCGCCTTTGCCAAAGCGGATCAGCAACAGTTGATTTGCGAACATCGCTTTAAGCTTAGCGCCGCTTGCACCATCGCCGGGGCGAATTGGGACCGCGACGCGCTTTTGATCGAGCTTATCTGCCAGTCGAAAACTATTGACAAGACGCCGAATCAGCTGGTTTCGTTTTATAGGGGCAGCGGTTCTTGGCTTTTGCAAAAACAAGGGCAGAAACAGGACGCGGCTGCCTAGGGATTACAGCCTATTTCTTGAACAAGGCATCCGCGTTGCCACGCACCGACTGGCGGGTTTTTATTTCGGCTTGGGCGCGCGCAATTTCTTGATGCAGGATAAGGATATAGTTCTCGAGTTCGGCGACTGACATTTTTTCCATATTCGCGGGCGGCTTTTCCGGGCGTTTGCCAAGTTCTTCTTCATCTAGGGCGGCAATCATGCTAGTGCTTTCCTATGTTTTTTTTAGGGCCAGAGTGACGGAACAGTCATATCATGAGTTCGAATATTCCTGCAACTTTCCACGCCGTCATCGCCGCCAAGCCCGGTTCCGCCGATGTACTGCGCATCGTCGAGCGGCCTGTGCCGCCCTTGGCTGCGGACGAGCTTTTGATCGAAGTGCATGCCGCAGGCCTAAGCCGTCCCGATGTGCTGCAACGTCTGGGGCGTTACGCTTTGCCACCTGGATCGAACGATGTGCTTGGGCTTGAAGTCGCAGGCAGGGTCAAGGCGCGCGGCGTTTCGGCCAAAAGCGCCATTGGCATCGATGTTTGCGCCTTGGTCAATGGCGGGGGCTATGCGACTTATGCTGTAGTGAAAGAAGATCTATGCCTGCCAATACCCAAAGGCTTGAGCATGATCCAGGCTGCGGCGATTCCAGAGGCCTGCTTTACCGCGTGGTATAATTTGATCGACGTCGGCGGATTGCAACGCGGCGAGCGCGTGCTTCTGCATGGCGGCACCAGCGGGGTTGGGAGTTTCGCGATTCAAATAGCCCGTGCCCAGGGCGCTGTGGTGTTCGCAACGGCTGGCGATGCCCGTAAGGTTGTCGCTTGTCGCGACCTTGGCGCTCATTATGCCATTAATTATAATAAAGATGACTTTGCCGAGATTATAAGTAAGGAGACCTCAGGCCAAGGCGTCGAAATCATCATGGATATGGTGGGCGGGGATTATTTTTCAAAGAATATTGATTGCCTTAGTGTTGACGGCAGATTAATCGAAATCGCCTATTTGCGCGGGGCCAAAGTCGAGCTGAATATCGACACTATCATGAACAAGCGGATTATGATTACAGGCTCAAAGTTGCGGCCTCTGCCGATTGAGCGCAAAGCCAGGCTGGCGCAACATATCCACCGCGAACTTTGGCCCTGGCTGGAAAGCGGCAAGGTAAAGCCGGTGATCGACAAGGTTTTTGACCTGCACGACATTGTCGCCGCCCATAAATATTTGGAATCCGGCCAACATATTGGAAAAATAATCGTTAAAATTCAATAATTTATACATGATGAAAAGGCTTTTCATTTTTGCTCGAAGCCATTATATTAAAATCATAGCAGGACAATTAGAAGGTTTACCGGCTTTTTGACAAGAAAGGCCCTAAGCGGCTTATATTAACTTTTTAGAGTTTGGAGGAAATATGCCCATGCCACAAGCGCCGTTAATGCCAAAAGCGACGGCCGTATGGTTGATCGAGAACACCAAATTGACTTTCGATCAAATCGCAGGATTCTGTCAGCTGCATGCGCTCGAAGTGCAAGCCATAGCCGATGGCGAAGTCGCCCACGGCATGCAGGGGCTAAGCCCCGTGTTAAGCGGCCATTTGGACGCGGAGGAAATCCGCCGTTGCGAAGGCGATCCTGCAGCCCGCTTAAAGATGATTAAGCTGGATCTGCCCGAACCACGCAAGCGTTCCAAGGGCCCGAAATATACACCCGTCGCCAAGCGTCAGGACAAGCCCGACGGCATTTACTGGCTGGTTAAAAACCACCCGGAACTATTGGATGCGCAAGTTGCTAAGCTGCTTGGGACGACCAAGCCGACGATTTCCGCGATTCGCGACCGCACCCATTGGAATTCGGTCAATATCAAACCCAAGCATCCCGTCGCTTTGGGATTATGCTCGCAACCCGATCTAGAGGCGGCTATAGCAAAGGCGCAAAGGCGCATCAAGAACGCCGAAAAGCGCGCCGCTAAGGCGGCCAAGCTTGCAGCGCCCTCCGCTTCCGGTGCTGCCGGACAAGAATCAGCGCCGGTTGCGGAATCTGATTTCGCCGAGCCGAAAACCAACGATATGGCAGAGGCCAGCTAATGCCCACAAACGCGATGCCGCAGCCTTTGGAGCCCTCGGTCAATTTATTGACCCCGGATTTATGCCAGGCATTGGGGTTGGATCGCGGCAAGTTGCAAAAAGGTGGGTTGCGCGTGGTATCGCCGATCGACGGGATGGAAATCGCCCGTCTTGAAGAAGACAGCGAACAGGCCATTGGCCAGAAAATAGCATCTGCACAAACCGCCTTTTCCGCCTGGCGCAATGTTCCGGCGCCAGTGCGCGGCGAGTTGATACGCCTGTTCGGCGAAGAGTTGCGCGCGCATAAAACGCCCCTAGGGCAGATCGTCACCACCGAGGCCGGAAAAATCCTGTCCGAAGGCCAGGGCGAAGTGCAAGAAATGATCGATATCTGCGATTTCGCGGTCGGCCTGTCGCGCCAGCTTTACGGGCTTACCATCGCATCCGAACGACCCAACCACCGCATGATGGAACAATGGCATCCGTTGGGCGTCATCGGCGTCATCAGCGCGTTCAATTTTCCGGTTGCCGTATGGGCTTGGAATTTCGCCCTTGCAGTGGTTTGCGGCAATAGCGTCGTTTGGAAGCCTTCGGAAAAAACATTGGTCAGCGCGCTGGCTTGTCAGAATATATGGCAAAAAGCGGTTGCAAAATTCAACAAGCAATCTTCGCAAAAGGCACCCGCATCCTTATCCGAAATCGTTATCGGGAGCCGAAAAGCGGGAGAGGCGCTGTCGCAAGACGCAAGAATCAAGCTGCTTAGCGCCACAGGAAGCACCCGCATGGGCAAGGCGGTTGCCCCTGTCGTGGCGTCGCGTTTGTCACGCTCGCTTTTGGAATTGGGCGGCAATAACGCCATGATCGTTTGTCCCAGCGCCGATTTGAACTTGGCTTTACGCGCCATCGTGTTTTCCGCCGTCGGCACGGCCGGGCAGCGATGCACCACTTTGCGCCGCTTAATCGTTCATGAAGACGTTAGAAATAAGCTTTTGCCCATGCTGCAAAAAGCCTATGCCAGCTTGCGCATCGGCAATCCCTTGGAAACCGGAACCTTGCTAGGCCCGCTGATCGACAGGGCGGCTTTCGATTCGATGCAGCAGGCGTTAAAAAACGCGGCGAATCAGGGCGGCAAGGTGCTTTACGGCGGTGATCGGGTTTTCGCCGATATTTACCCGCAGGCTTTTTATGTAACCCCGGCGATCGTCGAAATGCCCGGCCAGACGGATCAAGTGCGCGAAGAGGTTTTCGCGCCGATTTTATACGTCATGAATTATAAAAATTTGGAAGACGCCATCGCCATGCAGAATGATGTGCCGCAGGGATTGTCTTCTTGCATTTTCACCAATGACATGCGCGAGGCGGAGAAATTCATCGCGGCATCGGGCAGCGATTGCGGCATCGCCAACGTCAATATTGGCCCTTCAGGCGCTGAAATTGGCGGCGCGTTCGGCGGGGAAAAGGACACAGGCGGGGGCCGGGAATCCGGCAGCGATTCTTGGAAGAACTATATGCGCCGCACCACCAACACGGTGAATTATGGAACAAGCCTTCCCCTGGCGCAGGGCGTCGAATTTCCCATATAATTTCAATAGAACAATAAAAAAACCCGCCCAAGATTCCAGATGGGTGGGTTTTATATTACTAGCCTAATATTTTTAGGCGGCGTCGGTCTGCTGCGCCAAATTTGCTATTTCTTCCTTTAAAAGAAGCTTTTTCTTTTTCAATTCGTTGAGCACGAAAAAATCCGGCATGGGGCGGGCGCTTTCAATCCTGATCGCTTCTTCCAAATGGGTGTGTTTGCTGCGTAGCGCTATAATGCGTTCTTGCACGGTTGGAACCTCCATTTGTTCGGGTGATTGGGTCATATTGCCTTTGCTTATTCGGGCCGCTTTTATGCGGTCAGAGTCAAGGGTTTATAATATAACCATTCTATTACAAAGACCTTAACCGGACAATGAAATAGCAAAAATTATTATTACAACTTTAAGTAATTTTTTTATTCTTTTTTAATTTCAAGGCTTAAGCCTGCAGCAGGCTGATCAATCGCCCAGGCAAATCCCAAGGCCGCGCGCGGTGTGCACCAAAGTTCCGTCCACTTCGACCGCGCGGTAAGACGCGATCGCTTCGGTGATGGGAACGTCGGTTACGCCGCGATTCTGCCATACGACGATGCGGTCGAATTGATTTTTCGCCACCAAGTCTACGGCATGCACGCCAAAACTGGACGCCAATAGCCGGTCGAGCGGCGATGGTTGTCCGCCCCGCTGCACATGGCCTAGCACGGTGACGCGGGTTTCCGCCCCGGTTTCTTCCGCAAGCCTTGTGCCCAGGTAATGGCCGATGCCGCCATAGCGTTTTTGCCCATCGGAAAATTGGTGCATCAAGGCGGCTTTGGTTTCGCTTTTGACCGATTCCGCGACAACGACCAGCGCGAAATTGCGCCCCGCTTCGCGTAAAGCCAGGATTTTATTTTTCAAGGCTGCCATGTTCCAGGCGATTTCCGGAATCAGAATAATATCGGCGCCGCCGGAAATTCCGGCAGCAAGGGCGATATGCCCGGCGTCGCGTCCCATTACTTCCAGGATCATGACCCGCGAATGGCTTGCCGCCGTTGGTTGTAGCCGATCCAGAGCTTCGGTCGCCACCTGTACGGCGGTGTCGTATCCGATCGCGTTTTCGGTCGCGCCCAAATCATTGTCGATGGTTTTTGGTACGCCGACGAAATTGATGCCGCCCTGCTGCGCCAGCTTGCGCAAAATCGCCATAGATCCGTCGCCGCCCATGCTGATCAAAGCGTCAAGCCCCAATTCGCGGTACCCCGCGATGACTTCTTGTGATCTGTCCTTTTTGCTGCCGTCCGGCATGGGGAAGGCAAAGGGATCGCCGGAGTTGACCGTGCCCAAAAACGTACCACCCATGCGCAGTAAATTTCCGCCGACATCGGCCAAGGACAGTTTTTGAAAGCGCATCGGCCGGTCCATCAGGCCCTTGGTGCCGTCGCGTATGCCGTACACTTCCCAGCCATAATGAATGATCGCCCGGTGTACCACGGCGCGGATGACGGCGTTAAGCCCGCTGCAGTCGCCGCCGCTGGTAAGAACGCCGATACGCTTGATGGAAGAAGATTTAGACATTTTTATCCTTAAACAAAAGAAGGCAGAGTAATGCAAAAACAAAGCCCAGGCAATGCCCGGGCTTTGAAAGAGCGGAATTTATCCCGCGTATCTGGTGATTCGGGCGTTGTTAAGCCGTTCTTTGCCGTCTCGATGCAAGAATGCCGGCCAGGCCCAAAACGACCAAGCTTCCCGGCGCCGGGTTGGGCGGGCCAGCAATCGCTAGATGGGGGAAGGAGATGATCCGGCTGGTTGGAATTACTTCCAGGCCAAAACTAGTTCCGCTAAAGGCAGGAAAACTATGGGGTAAAGTATTCCATTGACCGTTTTGATACTTTAGGACGCTGCCATTGCTTTTTAGAGTATACAAAGCACCGGCTTCTGCATCCAGTGCACTTAAGCTTGTGACCCCGCTAGGATAGGGAGCCGCCATAGTTGTGGAGCCAGCAGAAAAATCAGCGGAAGCCGACATTACAATTGCCCCAATATTGTGATTGGTGGCGTAATAATTGCCATTTGAAAAGGCAAAGCCACTGCCTATCCCGGAATCGAGCGTGGATACGGTGCTGACTGCGCCGGTGGCGCAATTGACAGTCGCGATTTGCCTAGGTATCGAGGGGTTGATAGACGTGCTGGTGCGTGTGATATAGGTATGACCATTGGAATTGTTGTAGGCGGCGCCCCCAGTAAATGCGAGCATGTTGGAAGGCAGTGCAACGTTTTCAGTATTGTCGATTGTCACCTCGCCCGTGATTCTATTATGCGTAAAGCTTAAATTCGATATGCTGTTGCCTTTTAGAACAGTCAACGATCTGGGGCCTGTATTGGAAAATCCGTAGACTGCTCCCGAAGAAAAAAAACTGCTTACATAGCCCGTCCGCGTATCCATGGAGTAAAATTCTGTAGCGCCGAAATTTGACCCCGCAAAAATAATGTCGGCGTTGGATTGCGGTGCGGCTGCCATAAGGCCAAAGGTTGCAATGGCGGTGGTGGATAAATAGTTACGTTTCATTTCTGACTCCCTATTTTGAGCTTGCCCCTAATTTACTTTTCTTATTTGGCAATATACATGACTTAGAGACAGGAAAGTAAGCTGTTTTTCTTAATAAGAGATAAAAATGCCCCAAATTTCTTTGGGGCATTTTAAGTAATTTTATTAGTTAATTCAGAAAACTATCTTTTTCTGCGGTTGGCCAGAAGTCCGGCCACAGCGATCAGCGAAATAGCCGCTGGGGCAGGGATCGGTTCTATACCTGCCGCGCCGAACTGGGCGGTTCCAGAAAACGCTCCCACATTATAAGTCGTGCCATAAAGCCCGCTGGTTAGGTCTAAGGAGTAAACATCGCCGTTAGGCCTAGGTAAAAATGCCGTATTATCTGCAACGGCAAGTCCGCGGAATGTTGTGATTCCAGCCGGGAATGCTGCAATAGTGGTAAAATTAATGAAATCGGTGGTCGATTTTATCAGCCCATTAGTGTTATCGCTTACGATAAATGCGCCAGAAGCGGCATTAAAATCCATACCGTCGTAACGGTTAGTTAGGCTCATAATCAGCGATGTATTGCCGGTGTTGGGATCAATTTCATAAAATCCTAAAGGGATAGAAGGGCTGATGCTGTTTTCTGAACGGACCCCAATCCAACGGTTATTGACCGGATCATAATCCAAGCCGCCACTGATATTCATGCCGGAAGGGGACAGGGCAACCGTAGTCGGGCTATCCAGGCTTTGGTTGCTAAAATCAAACAAAGTGAAAGACTGACCCCTTAATACGCCAAGTTGCTGAGTGTTGGCGTTGTAGCCTAGTCCCAGCGTAATCCCAATCCCCGGCAAAGTGGTTGTGATGCCAGTGTTTATGTCTAGCAAGCGCAAGCCTTCATTGCCGTTGCTGCTGCCAATGGCAACCAATGAGGCGCTTGCGGACATGGGAACCAAAAAGGTTGCTGCGATTGCGGGGCTGAAAAGGTTTTTCATAAGTAAGTAATCCTCTGCTGATTTCAAATTTATTAATTTGTGCCTAGGTATCACTTGCAGCCAAGCAAAGTCAAGTTACAATCTAATGAAGCCTAGGCAAAATATGGATTTGAGCCGGTTTGGGCGCGCATACTTTGGCCCCATTTCTTGAATAGCAGCTTGAAAAACCAAAAAAACTCTTGTATAAGAATAGTTTAAAGGTTAAGGAGACGCTGCTAAAACGGCTTGATCGGGGCCGGCAAGCTGTTATGGGCCATGGATACTATTGAAGTATTATATCAAAAACTGGAATTATTGCGTGCCGAGCATAAGGAGCTGGATCATCAGATCAGTGAATTGCAGGACGGCAGCGCCTTTAACCAATTGCAGATTCAACGCCTTAAAAAGCGCAAATTGGCGATCAAAGACCAGATCGCGGTTCTTGAAAGCAAATTACTGCCCGATATTATCGCTTAATTTTTCCTAATTCTTCTATTTCTTTTGTGCTTTCATGGCAAAAACAAAATCCGCCGCTGCTTCAACTGCAAAGTCCCAGATTGGGATCATCATGGGATCGACCAGCGACTGGGAGACCATGCAACATACGACCGAAGTTCTGGATCAATTCGGCATCGCGTATGAAGCGCAAGTCGTATCGGCGCATCGCACCCCTGAAAGGCTTTATGATTATGCCAAATCCGCCGCCTCGCGCGGGCTAAAAGTTTTGATCGCAGGCGCGGGCGGTGCGGCGCACTTGCCAGGCATGGCGGCGGCATTGACCGCATTGCCTGTGCTGGGCGTCCCGGTCGAAAGCAAAACCCTAAAAGGCCAGGACAGCTTGCTTTCCATCGTACAGATGCCATATGGCATTCCGGTCGGAACGCTGGCCATCGGCAAAGCAGGCGCGAAAAATGCCGCGCTTTTGGCGGCGGCAATTCTGGCGCTGGAAGACGCAGGCATCGCAAAAAAACTTTCCGCTTTCCGCAAGACGCAGACCAATTCCGTGCCGTTCGATCCGAAATCCGGCCAGGCCGCGCATAATGCGGGCGGAAAACCCGCTAAAACTAAACCCCGCAAGAAGCGGTAGCATGACGGCAATCAAACCCGGCTCTACCATCGGCATATTGGGCGGCGGGCAGCTGGGGCGCATGACCGCGATGGCGGCCGCCAGGCTTGGGTATAAAACCCATATTTTCTCTCCGGAGCCGGACGCCCCCGCCAAAGATGTCAGCTCGGCTTTTACCCAAGCATCCTATGAAGATAAAAAGGCGCTTGAGTCCTTTGCAAAGTCGGTTGATGTGGTTACGCTGGAATTTGAAAACGTTCCGGCGGATGCGGTTGAATTCCTGTCCAAAAAAATTCCCACCCGTCCCGGCGCAAAAGTTTTGGAAATCACCCAAGACCGCATCGCCGAGAAAGATTTTTGCAATTCCTTGAAAATACCGACCGCGCCTTATATGGCGATTGAAAAAGAAGCGGATTTAAAAATCGCGGCGGAAAAAATCGGCCTGCCAGCGATTTTGAAAACGCGGCGATTCGGTTATGACGGCAAGGGGCAGGTGCGGTTAAACAAGAAAACCGATCTTGTGGACGCTTGGACCGGAATCGGCAATCAGCCCGCGATTTGGGAAGGGATGGTCGATTTCCGCCTGGAAATCTCGGTCATCGCCGCGCGCTCGCCTTCGGGGGAAATTGTTTGCTATCCCGCCGTCGAAAACCGGCACAAGAATCAAATATTGGACGAAACCATTGTGCCCGCACCGATCTATCCGCATCAGGCGAAAAAAGCCGCCGCCATCGCGCGTAAAATCGCGCAGCAAATGAAATTGCAAGGCATGATCGCGATTGAAATGTTCGTCGTGAACAAAGACATGATTCTGGTCAATGAAATGGCGCCGCGCCCGCATAATTCCGGCCATTGGACGATTGATGCGGCGGCAACAAGCCAGTTCGAACAATTGGTAAGGGCGATTTGCGATTTGCCACTGGGATCGCCGGCCGCGCTTGGCCCGGCGCGGATGAAAAACTTACTTGGAGAAGACTGCCGGAAATATATGGATATTTTGTCCGATCCCACCGCCAAGCTGCATCTTTATGGCAAGGGCGACATCAAGCCGGGCCGCAAAATGGGCCATGTCACCAGGCTTTTGAAAAAGTAATACCCTCTAACTTGCTTTACGCATTTTGCGCGCGATGTTCAGCGCGTCCGGCATGACGCTGGCCCATTGCTTGATGTTGCGCTTGATGTCGTTGATCGCCATGACGTTTTCAATGCGGCGGTCCAGAAATTTCCACGTCTCGGCGCTGTTTTTCGAGGAATCCTTCAGCCAGAATAAAAGTGTCGAGGTATAAACCCCGGCCAGCAGAATCCGTTTGCTGTAAAAATTCCAATCCGCGGATTTGTCGCCCGCGGCGCGCCAAATAATGTCGCAAGTTCTATACAGCGCCGGCAAAGATATATCGGCATAAGCAGGGCGGGCCAATATCGCAACCGCCTTTTTTTCTGCATTTTTATAGGGCGCCATAGTTTCAATTTTTTGACGAACGCCATAGGCGATTTTTTCGCGGATCTTTGTGATGGTGCCGGGCATTTTTTTCAGTTTGGATTCCAGGGCATCATTGCCCCAATCCAAATAGGCGGCCAGCAAGTCGCGTGGCAAATTGGGAAAATGCAGAAGCGCCAGACCGCTTTCAACCCCTATATCTTTTGCCGCCAATTCCAGGGTTTTATCGCCCCAGCCATGGCTGTTGGCATGCTTTATGGCGGCGGTCAAAAGCCGCCCCTTCGCGTCCGTTTTAGCTGTTTTGGGCCTGGCGGATTGCGTGGTTTTGCGGGTTTTCTTGCTTTTTTTCATGGGTATTTGGCGGGGTTGGTGGGATATATGGCAAAATACCACAAATGCGCTTGGCAATGCCAGTGCGCTATGATATAAAACGCCACATTAATCCTAATTTTACCAAATTGGGGCAGATTGG
>CAYRVJ010000003.1:22736-28398 GCA_964427785.1 uncultured Alphaproteobacteria bacterium
GCTATGATATAAAACGCCACATTAATCCTAATTTTACCAAATTGGGGCAGATTGGTTTTTTGCAAAAAAACACAAATTTAGATTGGAGTTGATTCAAGGTGGAAGTAACAGTACGCGATAATAATGTCGAACAAGCGCTTCGGGTGCTTAAAAGAAAACTGCAAAAAGAAGGCGTTTTCCGCGACATGAAACTGCGCCGGCATTACGAAAAGCCATCGCAGCGCAAGGCTCGCGAAAAGTCCGAGGCCGTCCGCCGCTTGCGTAAAATGCAGCGTAAAAAATTGCAAACCGAAGGGTTTTAAGCCTTAGGTTTCGAGATTTAAATGAAAACCCCGCCAGCGATGGCGGGGTTTTTGCTTTGGCCATTATTTAGGGTATAGTCTACCGATGTTCGAATTATTCGCCATATTATCCCCCTTATTTCTCCTGCTCGCTTTAGGAGCGGTATTGCGCCGGTTTTGGTTTAAGGACGATCTCTGGGCGGCGTTAGAGCGGCTGTTGTTTTATGTGCTTTTCCCGGTTCTGATCGTGCATCAATTATCCCGTCTGCGGTCGGTTAGCGAGGATCAAATATGGATGTGCCTTTCGGTGCTGATCGCCAGCATGGCGGTGGCGGGTTTGGTGTTTTTCGCTGTGCGTGCCGGAAATGTGCCGGGCCGCAGCCTGACATCGATTTTGCAAGGCGTGGCGCGGTACAATGTATTTGTGGCTCTGGCGGCGGCGCAGTTGGTGTATGGCGCGGATGGCTTGATGTTGTCGGCTTTGTTGGTGGCGATTATGACCCCGCCCAACAACTTCACTAGCGTCTGGCTTCTTGCGAAATACGGCAAGGCGGATTTGGAGCGCAGCGTGGTCATGAAAAGAGTATTGCTTAACCCCAACATTCTCGCCTGCTTCCTGGGCCTTGCGATAGGATTTGGCGGATTGCAAATTCCAGCTATGATCGATGAAACATTGGGCATGTTGGCGAAAGCGACTTTACCTTTGTCGCTGCTCGCCGTGGGTGCAGGTATCGCCTGGAGCATGCCTTCCGCGTCTTGGCGTATGGTTGCGGGAACAACCTTGTTGAAATTGCTGGTGATCCCGGCGGCTGCTTTGGCGCTGGGGCAATTTTGGGGCGTTAGCGGCATGATGTTGGGCGTCGCCGTGCTGTACGCTGCAACGCCCGCTGCTACTTCGGGTTATATCATGGCGCGGCAAATGGGCGGTGACGCCGAATTGATGGCCAATATTCTTAGCATCGAAACGCTATGCAGCGTTCTGACGCTGCCCCTATGGCTTTATTGGGTACAGAATTTTGCAGCTTAAGCCTTAGATTATACGCCTGGAATTCAGCCTGTAAGCGAATAATATGCCTACTACCCAGCGGGCTTTTTTGTGGTTATATCGGGCGCGGAATTTCGAAGGCAATATTCATGATTAAAAAAGAGCAGATTAAAAAAAATATTCTGTCAATTCTGGCAAACGGACAGGCGCTGACGCGCGGCGAAATAAGGCAAAAACTTGGGAACATCAATGATAAAAAAGCCAAGGACAATTTCTTTCGTTGTATGCTAGGTCTAAGATATGAAGGATATGTAGCCATCATAAGCCCTAATTCGTCTAAGCCGGGGACGCCATTAGTAGGCAGAGCCAAGCGCCAAGCAACACAGTTCAGAATTACGGAAATGGGCCGTAAAAGAATTGCGGATATAGAAGCAAGACGGCAGGCGGGATTGAGAATGCTTGCTGAAAAATTCCGATAAGAATCGATTATTTATTTCCGATTTTATTATATTCATAATTTGTACAGCATCTTTTGTCCTCAACATAAAATAGGGGTTTTGTGGTTTTGATTATACGCCCATTGGATCCAGCGGACATTCCAGCGATGGAAGAAATCGAAAAAGAGGCTTATCGCCCGGAATTTTTTGAATCATCGGATACTTACCGCTGCAAAATGCGCGCCTTTGCCCAAGGCTGCATCGGCGCGTTCGATGACGGGCATCTTGTGGGATTCGCCCTGTCTTTCCTGCAAAATGGGGCGGCATCTTTGCCCTTGGATTGCACCGATATCCCGCCTTGCGATAATCCCGACACGCTTTATATCCATGACGTCGCGGTGCGCAAAGCCTATCGCGGGCGGAAAATTGCCGATCAAATGATCCAAGAATTATTCCGTTTGGCGCGGAATGAAGGCATGGCGCATAGCGCGCTGGTCGCGGTGCAGGGATCGGAAAACTTCTGGCAGAAATTCGGCTTTGTTGTGAATGAACGTATCCCTTATGGTCCCGGCAGCACCGGGGTGCATATGCATAAGCTTTTACCGGCGAATGTCGACGCCCGCGCGGCTTCTAATGACCGCTGCCGCTGACCGATTTCACCACTTCCTCGGTGACTTTCTTGGCATCACCGAACAGCATCATGGTATTGGGGCGGAAAAATAATTCATTATCGACGCCAGCGTAGCCCGACGCCATTGAGCGCTTGATGAATAAAACCGTTTTGGCTTTTTCTACATCAAGAATCGGCATGCCATAGATCGGCGATTTCGGGTCCGTTTTCGCGGCGGGGTTGGTGACGTCATTCGCGCCGATCACAAAAGCGACGTCGCAGGACGCGAAGTCGCGGTTGATGTCATCCAATTCAAACACATCGTCATAAGGCACATTGGCTTCGGCAAGCAGCACGTTCATATGGCCAGGCATGCGGCCCGCGACTGGGTGGATCGCATAGCGCACCATGACGCCTTCTTTTTTCAGCAAATCGCCCATTTCGCGCAAAGCATGCTGCGCTTGCGCGACCGCCATGCCGTAACCCGGAACGATAATCACGCTCGATGCATTTTTCATGATATAGGCGGCGTCTTCGGCGCTGCCTGCCTTTACGGTTTTATCGCCTTGCGATGTGCCTGCAGGGCCGGCGGCCGTCGTTTCGCCGCCGAATCCGCCCAAAATCACATTGATGATCGAACGGTTCATGCCCTTGCACATGATATAAGACAGAATCGCGCCCGAAGATCCCACGAGCGCGCCGGTGATGATCAGCAAATGATTGTTCAGCGTAAATCCGGTGGCGGCAGCCGCCCAGCCGGAATAGGAATTCAGCATCGAAACCACGACCGGCATATCCGCGCCGCCGATCGGCATGATCAGCAAAATTCCGATCAAGAAGGAGGCGGCGACCAAAATCCAGAATATCGCGTGGCTGCCGCTTGCGAAGAACAAAAGGATCAACGCTAAAATTCCAAGGCCGATCAGCGCGTTGATCTTGTGTTGGCCTTTGTATACCAGCGGCTTGCCCGATACGATACCCTGCAATTTTCCAAAAGCGATGATCGAGCCCGTGAAAGTAATCGCGCCGATGGCGACGCCGAGGCCGATTTCAATCAGGCTGGATTTATGGATATGATCGCCTTCTAAAATGCCGAACGCGCCGGGCGCATATAGCGCCGCGCCAGCGACCGCGACGGCGGCAAGACCGACCAGCGAGTGGAACGCCGCGACCAATTGTGGCAAGGCGGTCATTTGAATCTTTTTGGCCGTGATTGTTCCGATCAGGCCGCCGATGGCGATTGCGATCGCGATATCAAAAAATCCGCCCATTCCCGGCATCGCCAAGGATGTCAGAACGGCGATCGCCATGCCGATCATGCCGTACCGGTTGCCCGCCTGCGATGTTTCCGGGTGCGACAGTCCGCGCAGCGCCATGATAAAGCATATGCCGGAAATCAGGAATAACAAGGAGGATAGGTTGGCGCTCATGATATTTACTCCGTAAATGTAAACGGTAGGCTGTATACTGTAGACGGACTAGAAGATTCTCAGTCTACCGTCTACTGTCTTCGGATTACTTTTTCTTCTTAAACATTTCCAGCATTCTTTGCGTGACGATAAAGCCGCCGAAAATATTGACCGATGCCAAGCACACCGCTAAAAGGCCGAGGGTGCGCGCCATGCCGTCGCTGGAAAGTCCCGCTGCCAGGATTGCGCCGACAATGATCACCGAAGATACGGCGTTAGTCACCGCCATTAGCGGCGAGTGCAAAGCGGGCGTTACGCGCCAAACGACGTAATAGCCGACGAAACAAGCAAGCATGAAAACCGTAAGCCCGATCAAAAAGGGCGAAACCATATGCGATTGTGCCATTTCCGCCATTTGCAACGTTTGGGCCAGCTCTGCCGCTTTGCGCGCCATTTCGGCAAGCTGTTCTGCGGCATTCATTACTTCTTGCGACATGGAACTCATGGCAATCTCCTTTAATTTACGCGGCTTTCAACGCCGCATGCACCATCGAGCCGCCATGGGTCAGCATGGTGGCCTTGATAATTTCATCTTCCATTGGGATGGCAAGCGACTTGCTGTCTTTGCTATACAACAAGCCGATAAAATTGAATAAGTTGCGGGCATAAAGCGCGCTGGCATCCGCGGCGATGCGGCCTGGAATATTGGCATGGCCGATGATTTTGACGCCGTGTTTGGTGACGATTTTGCCCAATTCCGAAAGCGGGCAATTGCCGCCTTGTTCGACCGCGAGATCGACGATCACCGATCCCTGGCGCATATCCTTGACCATGTCTTCGGTGATAAGAACCGGCGCGGGCTTGCCGGGGATCAGCGCGGTTGAAATCGCGATGTCGGTTTTTTTCAGGGTCTCGTGGATTTTTTCGCTTTGCTTGCGTTTGTAATCCTCGCCCATTTCCTTGGCATAGCCGCCGGATGTTTCGGCGGCTTTGGTTGCTTCGGGGTCTACTTCGACAAAGCTTGCGCCGAGCGATTGAACTTGTTCTTTCACAGCGGGGCGCACATCGAATGCCGATACGATCGCGCCCAGGCGCTTTGCGGTTGCGATGGCCTGCAATCCCGCAACACCCGCGCCCAAAACCAGAACTTTTGCGGCGGCGACGGTTCCGGCGGCGGTCATCATCATCGGAAGCGCCCTGCCATATTCTTGCGCCGCTTCGATCACGGCGCGGTATCCCGCCAAATTCGATTGGCTGGAGAGAACGTCCATGGATTGCGCGCGGGTGATGCGCGGCAAGAATTCCATGGCAAAACTGTTGATGCCTGCATCGGCATAGGCCTTGGCATGCTCCTTGGCGGTAAAAGGCGACAGCATGCCGATCAGAATCGCGCCACGTTCGATGGAGGACAATTCATCCTCACCTTCGCTGGACAACATCGGGCGCTGCACTTTTAAAACCAGATTCGCGCCTTTCAGGGCAGCTTTGTAATCGTGTGCGATTTCTGCTCCCGCCGCTTTATAGGCGCTGTCGGTGACGCCAGCGTTAAGCCCCGCGTCTTTTTCAACGGTTACCGAAAAACCCAGGCCAATATATTTCTTTACCGTTTCCGGGGATGCCGCTACGCGGGTTTCGCCGTTGCGGCGCTCTTTCAAAATGGCTATTTTCATGAAATTTGATCCTTAGGGAATTAAGGAAAGATCCTTAATTTATATAGACGACAGGATGTCCGGGCAAAGTAAATTAACGCTTTCCGTAATTTTAATCATGATATGGGGGCAATTCCGGCAATAAGCCTGCGTTTTTGGCGCTGCTATGTTCTTAGCGCAGGGCCGATATGTCTTTTCCCGATTTGGAAAAACCCTGAATTTAGGATATAAAATTACTTGCAAGAGGAATAAATGGTTGTTAAATCAGGCTTTAGTGAAAGCGATCACAGC
>CAYRVJ010000003.1:28408-31174 GCA_964427785.1 uncultured Alphaproteobacteria bacterium
AATGCCCAGCCCTATCCGGTGGATTTTTTTCCCTATGGATACAACGATAAAACACGGCTTTGTGGCGTGCAAACATCGCAGGCGCAAGACGGCCATTATGTCGTAACTTTTTTTGAATTGCGGCTGCTGGAAGACCCTTGCAATCCTGGATGCGAAGGCGATCTTTTAAGGCTAAAAAATGTTCATGCCGCGCGCGGTTTTAAACAAACTTTTTCAGGAAAGCCTCTGCCAAAATATAAGCAACGCCCGGAAATAGCAAGCCGCCAAGATTTGTTGGCTGCGGCGATCAGCCAATATCAAAGCGATAATTTGGGGTTATTGAAAGTAGAGCAGGTGGAATGGCGCTTGCGGGTGGGTGGCGCGCAGTTTTCCTTGGATGTAACCCAGGCTCCGGATGGCGATATCTCATGTAGGGTCCTGCGCGAAAATATTTGGGGCAGGATGCAATATTGGGACAACCCTGGGCCGGACGGGTTGGTGCCGTGGACTTTAAGAAAATATCAAGAAGAATCCCATATTGCTTGGCTGCATGAAATGCGTGCGCAACAGGCAATAAACGCTTTATGGGCCAGCAGGATATCATGTCGCGGAATGAACTAGGCATCGTTCGTATCGCCCGGCAAATAGGCATCTTCAAAGCGGAAGATGGGGGCAGCGGTCTTTTATTTGGATTGCAGGTAAGCACTCTTCCCGACGGGCGTTTTCGTGCGACGCTTTATGACCTCGCCCAAAATTATGGCAAAGGAAATGGATATATGTGCTTTGTCCCTTTGCAAAAATCAAAAGACGGAAAAACGGCTGCACCGATGACGTTGAAAGGGCAAATTTTGTCCGAATGCCGTCTGGGCGGGGTTATGCAAAAAGCCGCAAGCATACTGGAAACCGAAATCGAAAGAATTTCCTGGCGCGCCAGGGCAGGCAAAATGGCTTTTCGCATCAATCTTGAACCAGTGCCAGGCGGCAGGTACGACATAATCACCGAAATCGCTTCCGCAAGATCGGATCAGTCAACCGAATTTCTAGTCGAGTTTCTGGAGCCTTTGTCCTGGCATAATTTTAACCGGCAGTTTAAAGACAACCAGACTCTTGCGGCAAATGCGAATTTGTTAGCACGAAGAAGCCGTCTATAGCAGTCCTGCGTAATGCAATATTTTTTTCTGACGTTTTTCCATGTCCTGGATGTTGAATCCTTCTATCAACTTATGGAACAATTCATGCCAATCTATCTCGGCGCTGAGATGCAGGAATACCGACCCTAATCCAACGGCGGCGCGGTCCATAAACACAAATTCGCGCGGCGGTTTCACCCCGCCGATTTTTTTCAGTTCGGCATGCACCTTGGCCGCGATTTCCTTGCCATAAGCGCCGCTATGGCCGTCGGCAAGCTTGCTCGGCCCCTTTTTCATCAGCGGGCCGTATAAAAATCCTGCCCATAAATTCAAAATTTCGATCAGTTTTTTGCCGGGTTTTTCAAACCCCCAGCTTTCATAGGCCTTGACGGCAAGATCCGGCTTGTTGTCGCTTAGGGCAAAGTATAAATCAATCACGCCTTGGACAAAAACTGGCTGGAACACACGGATGCAGCCGAAATCCAACAAATTGATAGAAAGATCATCGCGCACGCTGTAATTGCCCAAATGCGGATCGCCATGGATGACGCCGTAATGATAAAACGGCGCGTACCAGGCGCGGAACATGTTCAGCGCGATTTGGTTTCGGGTTTTTTGTGGCGCGCTTTTAAAATCCAATATCGGCTTTCCGTCAAGCCAGCCCATGGTAAGAAGCCTTTTGGTCGAAAGCTTGGCCAAGGTTTGCGGGATATGCACCGTTGTTTCGTCTTTCAGCATATACCGGTACAAAGCGATATGTTTTGCTTCGCGTTCGTAATCCAATTCTTCGCGCAATCTTTCGGCAATTTCCCGATGCAGTTCCTTGGTGTCTATGGCGCCGGAGAATTTTTGATAAAGGCCCAGGATTAATTTCAGCTGATTCAAATCGGCGTCGACCGCCGATTGCATGTCGGGATATTGCAGCTTGCAGGCAACGATTTGGCCGTTTTTGATTTCCGCCTTATGCACCTGGCCCAGAGAGGCCGCCGCGCTGGCATTTTGATCGAAATGGACGAAGTTTTTTTGCCAGTCCTTGCCCAGCTCCGTTTCCATCCGCCGCCGGACAAACGGCCAGCCCATCGGCGGCGCGCCGGATTGCAATTGCCGCAATTCCTGCATGTAATCGTCGGGAATCATGTCGGGCACGGTTCCCATGATCTGCGCGATTTTCATCAAAGGGCCTTTTAAGCCGCCCAAGGCCTCTTTCAATCGCCGCGCCTGTAAGGCGTCGTCTTTTTTTCCAAGATATCTTTTGGCCGCGACCTTGGACAGGCTTGCCCCAACTTTGGCATAACGCTTGATACGGCCTTTTCTGCTGCTGTTTTCGCGGGCCATCAGGACAATGCTTCAAGCTCGTCGATAAAGCCTTTCAAGACGTTCAGCCCCTGATTCCAAAAATCGGGCTTGCTGGCATCCAAGCCGAAAGGCGCAAGCAGTTCCTTGTGCCGCTTGGTTCCGCCCGCTGCCAAAAGCCCGTGATATTTTTCAACGAATCCCGGCGCCGCGTTTTGATAAACGGCATATAGCGAGTTCACGAGGCAGTCGCCGAAGGCATAGGCGTACACGTAAAACGGCGTGTGGATGAAATGCGGGATATAGCTCCAGAAATATTTATAGTCGCCATGCAGCTTGATCGCCGGACCTAGGCTTTTGCTCT
>CAYRVJ010000004.1:0-28038 GCA_964427785.1 uncultured Alphaproteobacteria bacterium
CAAGCCCCCTGGTCCTTAGGACGATAATTTTGAAATTTGAGCTTATATTTGTCGTCGTTTGGATCGGTGGAAAGATAAGGCATATGATTGAGAAGAACTTTCTCAGCTCCAATCTCGATAACATGTTCTAATCCTATGGTTTTAAATCCCGCCGTTGCGTAAACCCTCTCACCAATTGCGGCGCGCTTTTTGTGACAGGGATGGCAAGTATCATGATTTCCCATGATCAGAAGTTTCTCTCCATTTAAGCGCGGACCAAAAACTTCAACAGCTCGATTAGCGAGGGCAAAATCACCAAGATAATAGACCGTGTCGTCTGGCTGAACGACTTCATTCCATCGAGAAACCATTTTTTCATTCATTTCTTCAACAGATAGAAATGGCCGCCCACAATATTTGATAATATTGCTGTGATAAAAATGATGGTCTGCCGAAAAAAATATCATAATTCATCCAAAATAATTTTCTATTTTGATTATCCATTTTCGAGCCATAGCGACTGTCCATTATAAATTAAAGAATCAAAAATGCGTTGAATATCTCGCGAATTTTGCTCTTTGACGCTGCCAGAGTTCGCTACCTTCGGGTTTTAAATGTGCCACCAGAAACCCGGCGATGTGCCACGGATGTGCCACATCAAGTATAATTTAATAGAATTTGATATCACTCAATCACACTCAACTCGAACATAGATCGCTCTGATTGATTTTTAAATTTGTCTTATAAATGCCTTAAAACAGATCTCTATAAGCTTTTGACATTCCAAGGATTTCAGCTATTTTTGCCTCAATCATATAGTTGCGGGCGATGAACTCGGCGGGTGCCGGGCTCATAACCCGAAGGTCGTTAGTTCAAATCTAACCCCCGCAACCAATTCTTCAGTAAAATCAATAGGTTACATTAAAATAAAAAATTGAGAAAATTTGAGTGGTCTACCGATAGTCTACGGACTCTGATCTAACTCGCTTTTGATGGGTTTAAATGAGTTTCTAGCAAGCTCGTCGGGTTACCAGCCCGACGAGCCGCTCTTTCCTAAAATAGGATATTCCTATATTATCAATCTGAGTGAGGTGTTACTAATGAAGCCTATGAATACGACTACAACGTTTAAACGAGTCGCCGACAACGGTCAGATCAGCATTGGAAAGGAATGGGCTGGCAAATTCGTTCAAGTTGTTTCCTCTCCGGCGGGAGTTGAGATTATTCCTGGAGAGTTTGTTCCTGAATCCCAAAAGGTATTCTATACCAAAGAAGCTCAAGAGCAGCTTTCTGCTTTTGATGAGTGGGCATCTAAAAAGTCAGCGAAGAAAACAGATCTTAAAGAACTGAAGAAGAAACTCGGTGTCAAAAAGAAATAAATCATCAAGCGGCTCGACGCAGAGTGAGCTTGTTGTCTGTGATCTCGAGTTTGCAGGTTTTCAGAAGTCTCTAGGTGATCTGAGTACGAAAGAAGTCGAGCAGTTTTTCGACATCATCGAAAAAAAGATTCAAAAAATGACGTGGGCTCAGGTCTACGCAACGAGCTCGAAGACTCAAAAGCGGGGACTCAACTGGGAAGTCATCGAAGGCCAGCGAACTGCCAAAGGCGGTGTGGTTGCGAGCATACGCATCACGCAGAAATCTAGGGCCCGAGTCACTCGGGACGGCAAATTCATGCGATTCATTAGTATCCATCCAGATCATGATTCTGCCTATGAGTGAGAAATGTCGGTATTATCAGTCGGTAAGTTTCAGGACTGACCATGATAATCATTAGACCAACTCTTTCATTGTCAAAACGCATGGGCATTCGCTTGGAAGAGGCGTCGGATAAATCCACCACCCGACTCGGGGATTGGTACGCGACCGACCTCAATCTCGGGCCCAGGCGATACATTCTATGTGTTTCAGAGAAGGCTCGAATTTCTTTAATCGTAAACGCAGCCCCATATTCTGATTTTCCGTTGAAGTTGATTCGAGATCTGCCAAGCCTACTAAGAAAGATCGGAGTTTCGGAATTGAAGGTTGCAGAAGAGATTAAAGAGATGGATCCGATTCAACTCGCCAAGACTGACAGCCGTTCGGTCCTTGGGAATATGAAGGAGTTCAAAGAAGCGCTCAAGTGTGAGCATCAAATCGGGCGATTCAATCACAGAGATCTCATTCGCCAGTCTTTTTGGATGTCCGACACCATCACCTTCGCGATCCCTGAGCATTCACCCGTTGATGCTGCGAGAGCTCTTTTTGGAATGCCTCGGATGCCTAGATTGAGAGTAGTTTAGTAACAATGCCAAACCCAATTTTGAAATAAACTGTTCAAGAATCGGATAAAGTGGACGTTTTTTATCAAAATGAATGCGTGGCACTTAAGCCGTCTTCAAGGAACCTTTCAGCCCGCAATCGATAACCACTTTGTCGTAGAGAGCAATGGGCTTCAATTTCTTTCGTCCCTCAGTGTTGGGGGAACTTTTGAGCTCAAGAAGTCCTAAGCCCTCCAAGATTTTTGCTTCTCTCAAAATATAAGCCTGATCTTTGTCGAGTTTCTGGGCCAAGTCATAGAGAGACTCGGGCTTCTCTTCGATGACCGTTTGAAGCAGCTTGAGGCGTGCTTCCGATGCAATCTCGAGAAGGTCCTTGAAATTTGTGCAGACGACTTCATCTGGATGAACATCTGCTTTACGACTTTTGGCCGCTCGAAGAATGCGCTTTGAAAGACTCGTTCCATTTGGCTCAAATCGAAATGTAAAGATTCTGCTCATAAAATGTTCTCCTCCAGTTCGCCGAACTTTCTCTCGACCAACTCTTTAAACACATTGAGTGCTTCTTCGAGAGTCTGGACCGAGAGTGGTACAGCCTTTTCATCATCTGTATGCACATGAAGCCCTATGGGTGGGTGTGCATCGACCAGTATCTTTTGCTCAGGACTGTCTAAATCAAAGGCAATCCAGCTTAATCGATAGCACTCCAAAAAGAGGCCCTTTTGAGACTTCTTAATCTCATAGAGATCCATGAAAACCGAGATCCGCCTTCCTTCGCGTGTACGGACAATCCGTCTCACGCTGAACAATTGAAGCGCTTTCAAGCTCTCGCCTTACAATATAGCATATATGATAAATATGGCATATATGCCTTTCCAAGGCTAGGTAATTGCTCAGTTTTTTTGAGACGAACATTTGATTGACGTACAAATCGCGGAATCTCGTGGTATCGTCACACCAGACATGAGCTGGTCAACAGAAATGGATATTCGGGATGAAACGCTGAAGGTGACTTAGGACGCTTATGGCTGGTTTAACACTCTGCGCTACCTCAAAATAGACTGAACGACATCGGCCGCTGTGTAGCCGGAATGATCTTCGTGCATAAATGTTTCAATGCCTTGAATATCATCGCCGGATGTAAGAATCGATGGCTCATAGTAACCGCCTTCGCGCAACTGACCAAGCCCCACAGTCGATAGTAGGCCATTACAAAGACACATTCGACCTTTCGTTTCTTCGATTGATCCGCCCTTACGGACAAAATCGGAGACGTCTTCGCCAGGGCAACGGTATCCAACATTACCATCGTCTTTTAGATATGCGGTTCTCAAATATCCAAGGTCGCAAATTCGACTGCGTTGTTCGTACACCGTGTCGACTGAAAGGGATTGAGCTAGCGAAACAACTTTGAACGGAAAGCCCGTGGGAGAAGCTCGAGGATTGGTGAAAACACTAAGCTCATTCTTCATGAGATCGCGAAAAACAGGGGCTTTGATCTCGTTCGGAATTCCAGATTCTTCGCAGTAGGCAAATGCTGTACCGACTTGAATACCAATTGCTCCCAGGGACTGGGCTTTCTTCAGCCCCTCACGAGATCCGTAAGAGCCTGCCAGCCAGAATGGTTTCGCGAGCCCGCGAAATTTCTCGAAATCAGGCTCATCTCTTTCGCCATAAATTGGCTCGCCAGAAGGCGTGAGAGTCATCGGGCCGCGAGGCGGTGCATTGTGGCCACCAGCGCTAAAGTGTTCAACGACGAACCCATCGATTACACCGTTTGAATGTTTCAAGAGTGACGAAGCAAGCACAGCAGATGAAACAATGGGTAGAAAAAATGGGCGTATTAAGTCCCGTTGTTCATTTGAAAAAAAGTCCTGAGGGCTGAAGCTCATTCTAAAGCTATGTGTCGTCGACCCTTGCACATTGAGCTTCAACTCGGCTGGCAAATGTTTGCTCAAACGATCAAGGACTTCGGGAAACGAGAATGGAATGCCAGCCCCCACCAAAACGTAGTCCACATTCGCGAGCATTGCTCCAAAGAGACTCGGCAAAGTAGGGATTTGAACTTTTTCCAACAGATTGAGCCCAATTGGGCCACTGTGGCCCTCCTTTGCGAGAAAGACTTCGACAAAACTTGCGGCCATGATAATGCCCTGTCTCTCATTCGAGAGCTTAAACGTCGGCATCGGCAGACAAGCATATGGCTGGCCAGCCTTTCGTCCCCCATCCAGAAAATACTTATCTAGTATTCGCTGACCGATCTGTTCAATAGGAAACGCGGCTAAGGCGCGTCTAATATGCCCTTTTGGATCTCCATCCTGAAGATTGCGAATCAACACGGTGTCTAAGGCCGTTCCAGAAACAACACCCAGTTGACCTAAGCAAGACACCGCCTTCGCGAGCCGCCAATTCGAAACTGCGACGCCCATTCCTCCCTGAATTAAGATGGGGTGACTCATGACCGAATCTAAATCTAAGTCAGCCCTAGATTATATGAGAAATGTCATAAGTTAGTTCGAAATTGTTGGAGACGAGCTTTAGCAGCGATGTGCACTCTTCTCGAGGTGTTCAATCACCTTAATAGTGATTTCGCGTGCCCCTCGGACAACTTGGTATTTACCCTCACCAAAAGTTTCACGAAATTCTCGTCGAATAATCTTTGAGAACGTGAGTGCCTTGAATTGTATGCCGGAACTCAAAATCTCCGTTACTGCTTTTTTTACATCTGCTCGGCCATGATGGCCTTCGTAGCGATCATAGTCAGTTGGTTTAGCGTCAGTTACCAGTACAATTGAGGGGTTTCGAAAATTCTTTTCTTGCAAAACCCGATGAGCATGTCTGAGAGCGGGGCCGATTCTCGTATAGTCTTTTGGCTCAATCAGGGGCAACCTAGCCCGTGTGAGCGCCCAAGGCTCCTCGAACTGCTTGATCCAGCCAAATGAGCACTTGAGCCGTGAATCACTGGTGAAACCCGCAACAGAGAATCCAGACGGGAAATCGCTCAAAATGAATGTCAGCTTTTGAAGCGATAGTTTTAGTTCGTCGATTATTCGTCTATTGAGCACATACGAATCTGTTGACGAACTTAAATCAATTAATAGAAGAACTCCCAAATCCATTTGACGCTTTAGGCGATCAATAAAAATTCTCTCCTCTTGCTTGCGGTGCCTGTCTTCACTTGCATTTCTTATTATCTGATCAATATCAAGATCGACCCCTTGCTTTTGTCGATTCAGCCAGATGCGACGGTGTAGAATGGCTTCGATCCTCCGTCGCAAACCCACCAATTCTTTAGTTCGTGGAGCGCATTGTTCATTTTCGTGTATTGGATAACTGAATTCTTTGACCTGACACCAAGCTCTTCGATATCGCGACTCACTTTTAAACCATTCATCATATTCGAATGTGGCATTTTCACGATTGGCTTCTGGGCTTCCGTTTTCAAGTTCGATATCTACCGAAATCGAGCCTTCTGATGAGCCCGCCACTCGAATCAGTTTATCAATGTGAAGCTCTTTCAGTGCATCGGCGTGCTGAGATAGCTCGTTTGACGAGTCAATCGGCTTGGAACCTCCTTGATAGGAGTCTGCCGTAAGAAGCTTTTCGAAAACATGAACGAGCGGATTTTGAGACTCTGGATCGGGTTGGATCACTTCAACTTGGGGTGCCCCCTGTAACTCAATGGGGGCACTGATCGACTGATTGGGTTGAGGTGTTGGCCTAGAGTTTTCGGACTCCGAGCTCTTGCTGAGAGCCATTTTACTGACCGGAACCCTCGGAAAGAGGTTGTGCAATGATTTTTTAGAGATCGTTAACTTTATGGATGGGCTTTTCCAGTCATTCCACAACCTGGAATATTGGGGAGAGATCTGTGACAATCGAGTCTCATTTTCTAGTATTCGTTCTTGAAGGCTTGGAAGATCTGCGATGAGCGAGCTAATCGCTTCATTCCAGAGTCCCCTAGCACTTTGGCTTACTAACTTTGGATTTTGTAGGCATGCGACGTGAAAGTAGAGTTTGAATAATGCAAATATTTTTGCCGACTCTGTTGAGAGGTTTTTTTCGGGAGCTTTGACGAAGAGACAGTCTCTGAATGACTGGGCCTCATGCGGACTGTCGGATACCTTTAAGAGCTCTGGCGAGAGGCCATTTGCCAGAATCTGAATTCTTTTCAGTTCTATTGACCACAAGTGAGATCTCTCTCGTTCGCGGTCCGAACGAGCTTCCTTGATCTGCTTGTATGCCCAACCAAAAATGGTTTCATCTAGACTCATCAAAAATGAAGAGCCGCCAGATCATTGAGTGCTGAGAGGGAATCAGCTTCATCGGTCATGCTCTGAAACATACCGACTTCGCAGGCGAGCCGTGGTGTAAGCCCCGCTTGAATAAGTGAGGCCGCGTAGATGAGCAAACGAGTTGAAACAGTTTCTTGCAGATCAAGTTCACTCATACTTCGAATCTTTGTGGCCAGACTAACCAGTCTCAAACAGGTTCTGTCATCGGCATTGGACTCCTGTTTGATGATTTCCTTTTCAATGTCTTGTGCGGGATAGCGAAATTCTAAAGTGAGCATTCTCTGACGAGTCGAAGGTTTGAGCTTTTTGAAGTGGCTCTGATATCCTGGGTTGAAACTGACGACTAATTGAAAGGAATGAGGCGCCTGAATGGTTTCGTTTGTCCGATCCAGGTAGAGTTCTCTTCGGTAGTCGGTAAGGGAGTGAAGTAGGACTACGACATCTTCGCGCGCCTCAGCAATTTCGTCCAAATAAAGGAGTGCGCCAGAGCGAGCCGCCCTTGATACCGGACCATCTTGCCAAACAGTCTCATTCGATTTTAAAAGAAATCGGCCAAGCAGATCCGATGCAGATGTGTCTTCGTTGCATGCAACTTTAATAATAGGAAGTCCCAGTCGTGATGCCATATGATCGACAAATCTCGATTTTCCGCAGCCGGTCGGGCCCTTTAAAAGTACCGGGAGCCTTAATCGATGAGCGGTTTCAAAGGCCTCGACCTCCTTTCCAACGGATCGATAGTAGGGTGTATCGCTATTTGTCCTGGTAGACATTGACGAGCTCATCTCCTTTTAGGGGAAGTCCAAACCGAATAAAGTTCCAGACAAAGGCAATGATTCCTACAGTAAACAAGGATGCTGCCAAAACCAGTCCCAAGAAATGCACTTCAATTTCTTTTTGAACCGTCAAGAAGTCCAGGCCGACCTTTCTCTCCAAATAGACTTGTGAGATCCCCGCGACTCCAAATGCCGCCGTCATTGCAATCATTCCGATGTTTGATGTCCAGAAAGCAAAATGATTCATTGGTGTATCGTGGAGCCGCCTGCCTGTGAGAGATGGCATCGCGTAAGTAATAATTGCTAAGACGATCATCGCGTAGGCTCCCCAAAAGGCCATATGTCCATGCATTGCCGTCACAAGAGTGCCGTGAGTATAGAGGTTTACTTGAGGCAATGTGTGAGCAAATCCAAGAAAACCTGCGCCTACGAAAGAAAGAACCGAGCACCCTATTGTCCAGGCAAAGGCGACTTTGTTCGGATGCTTTCTCTCACCCTTCTTTGCCATCGTAATCGCGTAGATAGCCATCGCCAAGAATGCCAGAGGCTCCAAAGCGCTGAAAATCCCTCCAACCCAAAGCCAATACTTTGGTGTTCCGATAAAATAATAATGATGTCCGGTGCCTAAAATTCCAGAAAGAAATGTAAAGCCGACGATGACATACAGCCACTTTTCGATCACTTCTCTGTCAATTCCAGTAAGTTTGATGAGCAAGAAAGAAAGAATGGCCCCCATGATGAGCTCCCAAACGCCTTCGACCCACAAATGAACAACCCACCACCTCCAATACGAGTCAACAGTCTGTGAAGCCGTATCTATCATCCCCGGCAGATACAAAAGGGCCGCACAAAGAAGACCAAAGAACAAGACGATCGCGGTTGTCGTATGACGTTTGGCTTTCCAAATTGTAGCTCCGATCAGGAAAATAAATAGAAGAACGTCTACGACGACGAGATAGTCAAGAGGCCGCGGAATCTCTAAAAACTTTCTACCTTCCCACCAATTGAAATGAAATCCGATGAGTGCAGCTACGCCTACGAGTACAAAGGCTCCGAGCTGAACAAGTGCAAGCCAGGGGTACACTAACTCTCGATCGCATTCGTCAGGTACTATATAATAGGCTGCACCCATGAACCCTGCGAGTAACCACATTACTAACAAATTGGTATGAACAGCTCGCGCCGAATTAAACGGAATCCATTCATGAAGGACGTCGTAGCCCATATGGGCAAATCCCATGATGAAGCCATAAATGATCTGAAGGCTGAATAGCAGCATACAAACAGCGAAAAAATAGTAGGCCACTTTTTGTGATTTAAATTTCATTTTGCACCAGCTTTCAATTGCGACAAGAATGCGGCCAGTTCAGTGATATCCTCTTCCGAAAGAGGGAGCTTCGGCATTTTTGAATCGGGTTTGACTTTGAGAGGGTCTCGAAGCCACGTTATCAAAGCTTCGCGATTCAACCGAGTGCCCACATCATCAAGTGCGGGGCCGACAAGCCCTCCCTGGCCGTTGAGAGCATGGCAGGCGACGCACATTTGATTGAAGATTTTAGGCCGGTTTGACGTTTCCGCGGTTGATGCCGTTGAAGCCTGACCACCATTGGGTAGTGCCACTGCAATGAGATCTGGTTTCGGCGGAAATCCATTCAAATCCATTTCACCAATCCATTTAAGAAAGGCGATCAGATCTCGAATTTCCTCGTCTTTGAATTTATAATTCACCATTTTTCTTTGACCCGGATACATTGCCTCAGGGTCTCGGAGCATGGCCTCAATAAATTTTTCGCCTCTGCGTTCGTATACCTTTGTAAGCTCTGGTGCGTAATACGCGCCCTCGCCGAGAATCGTATGACAGCCCATACAATTGTTCACTTCCCAGAGGTGTTTTCCTCGCACGACCGAGGCGTCCATTTTGTCTTCATTCGTCTGCCCCGGGATCCTTTGAAAGGTGTCAATAGTCAACAAACCAAATGTCAGAGCGCAAACGACAGTTCCGACAATAAAAAAGAGTTTGGCGGAGGATTTTGAAAGCATGGAAAGACCATAATCGAAGGGGATTCTGCGGCGTATGATCTACGTCATAGTTTCGCAAGCAATTCGGCCCCAGAATGAAATAAATTTTGCGTGAATGGAAATGCTAAAAATGAAGTCCGCCCTGAGTGCTTTGCGACATTTTGATAGATCGAAAAAACTCTCTGAAAGCACGCTCAGAGCTTTGAGCAAAGTGGCAGAGCGTGAAAGTCTTAGTGTGGGGAAGCATTTGTGGTCCATGGGCGATCGCGCTGAGTTTTTCGGTGTTGTCGAATCTGGGATCATTGAGATTACAGCGCTAAGAGAAAATGGAAAGGAGACCTGTTTTGGTATTTTTGGACCAGGACATTGTGTCGGAATTTCCGCTGTATTGAGAAAGGGGAGCTTTCCAGCAATGGCTCGAGCCGTTTCGCATGATGTGAGTGTCATCAAGGTCTATTTAGGAAAGGCTTTTCACAATTCGGATTCTAAAATATTTCTTGAGATCAATGATTGGTTGAAGAAAGAGTTGATCCTTCATGAAGAGATATTGAGGCAAAAGATTGATCTTTTATCGATTGGCCAAGCTGAAGCTCGTACGCTCGAACTCCTAAAGCAGCTCGCCGATCGGTTTGGGATACCATCGACGTCGTCGAAGATTCAAATCCCCGTCAAACTTTCAAAGACACTTCTTGCACGATTGGTTGAGATTAGGGTGGAGACAATGATTCGAATACTCAATCGATGGGCAAGACGAGGGTTTGTTTCGTTTCATGCTGGCGGAATTACGATTCCCGATTTATCAAATTTAGAAATGAAGGTCCTACATCCATGAAAGAGATCACATCGCCGTACCGAGTCCTGTTTGGAATTGGCATTTTTTACGCTCTTGGAGGTCTTTCCTTGTGGGTCTTATTTCCATTCGGAGTAATCGACTATCCTTTGAAGCTGCACGCCGACTGGATGATGCAAGGATTTTTACTTTCGTTCGCGATGGGATTTCTCATGACAGCATTGCCAAAATTTTTGAATTCTAAGCCGTGCCGACCTTGGGAAATGATGGTGGCACTCTTCTGCGCGAGCCTTCCGGCCCTTCGCACATTTTCATGGATTGCAGAGAACATCGAGACGGTTTATTTCCCGTTTCTTTGGCTTGTGATCTATGCTGCTCAAAGGTTTAGAGGACGGGATTTCAATCCTCCTCCAGGCTTTATTTTTCTTCCGATCGGTCTTTTGTCGGGAATTCTGGGGGTATTTTCAAAAAGCCTTGTTACAGAGGGGGCGCTTTTAGCTTTTGTATTCGGAATTGGATCCAAACTCATCCCGGCCCTTCTAGGGCACTCGAAACCCATTCTCGTTCAACTCGGATCAAGTCAGAAGGATCGGTCACTTTTGTACTTCTGTATCGAAGCTAGCGTTTTTCTTGCTGGAATTATTTTTCATTTTGGCTTGGCTCCTCATTGGGGAGATTTTTGTTGGGCAGTTGCAGGTACCGTGACAGGTCTTCGGGTCTGGGGCATCATTCATCGACCAAAAATCTTCGGAGTTCTAGCCTACCTCTTGTGGACTTCAGCGTGGATTCTCATTTTAAGCCTTTGGGCTCTCTTTTTCTTCCCCCATTATCGCATACACTTTCTTCACGGTGTCTATATAGGAGGGATGACTCTCATGACCCTTTGTGTAGCAACGCGCGTGGTCCTCGCGCATGGGGGCTATGATCTCCGATTAGAACGATCTTCCAGGCTTCTTCTCGTCGTTGGAATTTTATGTGTGGTGGCAGTCATTACCCGGATATCCGTCGTATTTTTGTCGCCCGACCTATATTTCTCTCATCTGGCCTATGCTTCGACTGCACTCATCTTGGCCTTCCTTTTTTGGGCCTATGGTATAGGTCGAAAGATGCTTTACAACTTCAGCGCTCAAGAATCGGAGGAGGACTGTCGATAGGCGAGAACCTGAAATATTCTCATTAAGTATGATCTAGATCATAGTGCGATTTCGAATAAAAATAGAAACTAGGGGCATGAAGTTCGAACTACTTGATTTGAAGAAGTATAGTGTCTCCAAGCACCTTTTCGGAATTCTTACACTAATTGTTTCCGGTCTCGTGACGGGATGTTCAGGAAGCGCTTCTAACGGAGTTAAAGGTACTGAAAAGGCAGTGCTTACGGCTCCGCCTCAGGTCCCTCCTGCTATTACACGTAAACATAGCACTAAGGTCCTTGTAGAACTGGAGGTCGTTGAAAAGGCGTCTCCGATAGCTGAGGGTGTTGACTACACATTTTGGACCTACGGCGGGACAGTACCCGGCAGCTTCATTCGAGTACGCGAAGGCGACGAGGTGGAGTTTAGACTATCAAATCATCCAGATAACAAAATGCCTCACAACATTGACTTGCACGCCGTCACGGGACCGGGTGGAGGTGCCGCAGCAAGTATGACAGCGCCCGGTCATACTTCTACATTTTCGTTCAAGGTCATTGATCCGGGTCTTTATGTCTATCATTGCGCAACGGCTCCAGTGGGAATGCATATTGCCAACGGAATGTACGGTCTCATTCTTGTCGAACCAAAAGAGGGCTTACCCAAAGTGGACAGAGAGTTTTATGTAATGCAGGGGGATTTTTACACAAAGGGAGCTTACGGACAAAGGGGGCATCAACCCTTCGATATGGAAAAGGCATTGAAAGAGCAACCGGACTACGTCCTGTTTAACGGAGCAGTCGGTGCTCTCGCTGGTGACAAAGCTTTAAAAGCTAAAGTCGGTGAGACTGTTCGACTTTTTGTGGGTAACGGGGGTCCCAATCTTGTTTCATCATTTCATGTTATTGGAGAGATTTTTGACAAAGTGAAAGTAGAAGGGGGAAGCCTTGAAAATCACGACCTTCAGACAACTCTTATTCCCGCCGGTGGGTCCGCAATTGTGGAATTCAAAATGGAGGTGCCCGGGACATTCATTATCGTCGATCATTCAATTTTTAGGACTTTCAATAAGGGCGCACTTGGAATGCTGAAAGCTGAGGGCCCCGAAGATAAGGTTATTTATTCTGGAAAAACAGACGACTCTGTCTATCTCCCAGAAGGTGGTGCGATTCAAAGTGTTGGTGCGGAAGCGCCTAAACCGTCCATTGCTCGTACAAAGGAGGAGAAGATTGCTTTTGGAAAACAAAAATACGATGCGGTATGCGCCGCATGTCATCAGTCCACTGGAATAGGGGTCCCGCACGCGTTTCCTCCTCTTGCAAGTTCTGACTTTCTCAATAAGGATAAGAAGCGAGCGATCCTTACAGTCATTCAAGGCCTTCAAGGAAAAATTCTTGTCAATGGTAGTGAGTATAACTCCGTCATGCCAAAGCTTGATCTCACCGATGAAGAGGTTGCGAATGTTCTTACATACGTTTTTAACTCGTGGGGCAATGCAGGTCACGTCATAACTCCTGACGAAGTCAAGGCGTTAAGGTCTGTGAAGCCATCAAATGCTGGAGATATTCACTGAGAATTTTGTAGGTAACGTTCTATGAGAAAGCGCCTCTTTTTCTCCATGATGAGTTTCGTGGGGGTGGCCATGCCGATACATTTAGAGGCAGACATGGCTTTGATTCCCGCGGGATCCTATCGGCCTCTCTACATCGAGCCTAAAGCTAAGAATCCGACTGAAGCAAAGCCGCAGTCCAGAATCAAGAGGCGTGATGCCGTTACAGTAGCGGAATTTCTGTTAGACAAAACTCCCGTTACTCGAGCGGAGTTTGTAAAATTTGTCTCGAAGAATCCTCAGTGGGCAAAGTCGAAGATTAAGCGGCTCTTTGCAGAAACCTCCTATCTTAAGGATTGGAAGGGCGACTTTGATTTAGGTTCGGAGCAAAGTACTGAAAGCCCAGTTCGTTTCGTTTCATGGTTTGTCGCAAGAACTTATTGCCGGGCTCAAGGCAAAAGACTGCCAACTTTAAATGAATGGGAATATGCGGCTAGTCAATTCTCACACTTAAAGGATATCAATCAAACGGTTCTCGATTGGTATTCAAAGCCAAATCCAGAGAAGTATCCATCTGTAGGATCAGGTTTTGCAAATGATTTTGGAGTTTATGACCTCCATGGACTGGTATGGGAGTGGGTTGAAGATTTTAATTCGAGTTTTGTTTCAGGCGAATCTCGTGAAGATTCCAATCCCGATCAAACCTCTTTCTGTGGCGCTGGTGGCCTTAATGCAAATGATTTCGAAAACTATGCCGCATTCATGCGCTTTGGATTTAGATCCAGCTTAAGGGGGAACTTCGCTTTGTCGAATCTTGGGTTTCGGTGCGCGAAAGATGGAATAGGAGAAAATCGATGATCACGTCTTGGCTAACAATTCTATTGGCTCTCAGTAGCACGAATGCGGAATACCCGGAGAATTCAATTTTTTGGCTGGAATCCAAATGGACGAATCAGGACGGAGAAAAGATTCAGCTCAAAGAGTTGGGAAATGGCCCTATGATCGTCTCAATGGTTTTTCTAGGTTGTAAATATACCTGCCCACTGACTGTACAAGATATGCGCGAAATGGAGGCTATTATTGAAGCAAAGAAAATCAATCGATATCGAATGGTTCTTATTTCGATCGATCCTGATCGTGATACGCCTCAAGCTATGATGAACTTCATGAAGGATCGAAAGTTGAAATCGGGCCATTGGACTTTGTTGGCGTCAGAATCTGAAAACGTGCGAGAGCTGGCAGCTCTTCTTGGTTATAGCTATAAAAAAGATGAAGCGATGGATTTTGCCCATTCAATGCTGACCTGGGTATTCGATGAAAATGGGGTCCTAAGATTTACGCGAAATGCGAGAAAAGAGACAAATGAGGATACTGCTAAAGCCCTCATGAAACTGGTAACCGTCAAGAAAAACTCATGGGCCACTATGAAATGACTTCGAAGAATCCGATCATAAAACTGAAAAAATGGAGCCGCGACGCGGTTAAACATAAAGAAGCAGAGCCAACGGCTATGACTCTTGCAACGCTATCGAACGCCGGCAAGCTTAAGGCAAGGACCGTTCTTTTCAAAGGATTCTACCGAGGGTCACTTTGTTTTTTTACGAATTATCAAAGTCATAAAGCGAAAGAACTCGCCAAACATTCGCATGCGGCGCTCGTATTTTTTTGGCCAAAGCAAGGTCGGCAGATTCGTATCGAAGGGCGAATTTCCCGGCTTCCATATCGTATTTCTGATCAATACTGGTCGACTCGCCCGAGAATGAGTCAACTCGGCGCTTGGGCTTCAAAACAGAGTCAACCGCTCAGCTCGCGAAGTCTTCTGATGAAGAGAATTTTGTATTTTGAAAATAAATTTGCAAAATCAGAAGTGCCTAGGCCGCCTTATTGGGGGGGATTTTATCTCAAACCTCAAAGACTCGAATTCTGGCAGGCTCAGCCAGATCGTTTGCATGTTCGTCAAGAGTACTTCCTGAAGGGTGGCAACTGGAGAATGAGGCTCCTTTATCCGTAGATGAGTATTCATGGATGTAAACTTAGACATTCGAGAAGAAGACCTTATGACCTATATCCAGCCGGGTCCGCGCTATACAAGCTACCCGACAGCGAATGTCTGGTCAGAGCAGTTTACCGATCAAGATTTAATGGATGAGCTGAGAGTCGGTGGAGGCAGAAGGGGGCTATCTCTTTATGTGCATATACCGTTCTGCGAAAAGCTCTGTCACTTTTGTGCGTGTAATCGAGTCATCGATAAATCGCATTCACGAGAGAACGATTTTGTTAATAAGTTAGCTCAAGAAATACAATTGGTTCAGCGACAGCTAGACCCATATCGCTTGGTCGAGCAGCTTCATTGGGGAGGAGGAACACCCACTTACCTGGCTCCTCAGCAAATCCTAAGACTAGCCGATGCTTTAAAGTCATCATTTTCTTTTTCAGCTAACGCAGAACTTTCTGTTGAGGTTAATCCTGTTGTGACCAGGCACGACCATATCGATAGCCTTCGAGAGGTGGGCTTTAACCGGATTTCTATGGGTGTGCAGGACTTCGATATTGAAGTTCAATCGGCCATCAATCGTCATCAAACGTTTGAACAGACGGAGTGGCTCAATTTCTACGCTCGCGATGCAGGATTCTCAGGAGTTAATCTTGATCTGATTTATGGATTGCCTAAGCAAAATCTTTACCGCTTTGAAAAGACTCTAAAACTCGTATCACAATTGAAACCAGATCGATTGGCTGTTTACAGTTTCGCGAATGTTCCATGGAAGCAGCCCTTCCATCGCAAATTTTCTGACGAAGATTTGCCCGAAGGACTTGAAAAGGTGAAACTCTATCTACTGGCTAAAGGTTATCTAGAAGCTGAGGGTTATGTGCCAGTGGGGATGGATCACTTTGCGCTGCCAGGCGACGAATTAGCGATAGCAGCGCGAGAAAGAAGACTTCATCGAAATTTTATGGGGTATACGACTCGTCCGGAGCTTGACCTCATAGGACTAGGCCCTTCGGCTATTTCAATTTTTGGCCTCGTTCAAGCGCAGAATGCAAAACACCTTGTCGAATATGAAAAGCGGATTCATCAAGCGAGGTGTGCGACAGCAGTCGGCCACCGACTTACTTTTGATGACGAGGTAAGGCGAGATCTTATTGCTTCAATCATGTGCAATTTCGAAGTTCAGGTTACTGCCCTTGAATCCAAGTTCAATATTTCGTTTCCGGATTATTTCAAAGAGGAGCTCGAAAATTTACAGCATTTCGAACGAGCTGGAATGCTCAATTTCGGGAGCAATAGGATAGAAGTATTAGGTCGCGGAAAAATCTTAGTGAGAAATATCGCCATGGTATTTGATCGGTATCTTTCAAAAAGTCGAGAGGAGAGAAAATTCTCGAGTACAATATGAACTGCGATCCTAAAGAAGCAGCACTCAAGAGTTTTTTTCTTGGACCTCAGGCTGAGAATGCGGAGTCTTTCAGACGTCTACTTTCACTCATCTCTGATCACTATATTGAATGGAGACATTCACAGTATCCGAACGACGGGCGTTCTATTTCACACGAGGACTTGGCAAGCCAAGAATTTCATGCGTGCATAAGCCGGTTTGAGGATCGCCTGCTAACCTTGCTTCAGCGCTTCGAATCAGAGGTTCCAAAGTTCTCGCCTCGCTACATTGGACACATGTTTTCAGAAATCTCGCTCCCAGCTTTGTTGGGACACTTTGTGTGTCTGATGCACAATCCTAATAATATTTCGTCTGACGTTTCGAGAGTTGGATCTCAAATTGAGAGGGAAGCTATTAGGCATCTCAATCGAATGATTGACTATCCATTAGAGCGCGCTGAAGGGCATTTTACCTCTGGGGGTACGCTTGCGAATTTTGAAGCCTTGCTGCGAGCTCGAGATCGAATGTATAGATGGTTGGCTGCCATGGCGCATTCACGAAAATTTAAGAGGCATGAAAAGACTCTCTTTGAATCGGCGCACGCTGGGTGGCAAGCATTTGATCAAGTCAATTTATTCACGGATTCATACTCAGACTTGATGGCATTGTCACTTTCTGCGACTGATCCTTTTATCGTGGCTGAACGCCTGAATGAGATCTACGAAGCGTCCTATCGAAATCCCGTGATTCTCGTTCCTCATAGTAAGCACTACTCTTGGGTAAAATCTGTTTCTTTGATGGGTCTGTCGCACGAGGCCCTTTGGCCCATTGAGTTGGATGTCGAGGGGAAGATGGATGTCTCGCATTTGAAGACTCTGATCGAACGAGCGAAAGCCGAAAGCCGCCCCATACTGATGGTCGTCTCGATCGCTGGCACGACTGAACTAGGAGAAATCGATCCCATTCATCATGTTCAGGATCTACTCGATGAAATTCGTGTCAGAGAAGGGATTCATATTTGGCATCACGTTGACGCAGCCTACGGTGGATTCTTTACGCTGGCCTCCTCATTTTTATCACCCCCATCTCAGCTTGCGCTGAGGGCCATTGCAAGATCGGACTCAGTAACGATTGATCCTCATAAATTGGGATACGTTCCGTACAGCTCTGGGGCATTTCTTTGTCGCGAGCCACGAGACTATGAAATAGACCCGATTGATGCTCCTTACGTCTTTGAAAAGGGCACTCGCGTGAGGGGGAGTTTTACCATTGAAGGTTCTCGTTCGGCCGCTGGCGCGAGCGCGACCTGGTTAACGGCTGAGACCGTGGGTCTTGACAACGAGGGATATGGGAAAATCATAGGGCGAACCGTACTTGCACGAGCTGCCCTCTCTGAGCGCCTTTCGTCTCATCCGGAGCTTCAAATTGTGCCAAATGCAGATACAAATATACTCTGTTTTTGCGTCGCCCGATGCGGCGATGAATTGTCGGAAGTAAATCGAAGGACGCGAGACCTTTTCAACAAGCTGAGCCGACCAAAGCTGCAGGAAATATACGTATCAAAGACAATTCTATCGGTAGTCGGCCATCGCAGGTTAATAGAAAGCTTTGTTGCGCATTGGAACGGGATTTTGAATCATGAGGAGATTTTTATGATTAGACTTTGCCTGATGAATCCATTCTTTATGACTAAGGAATCCTCGGTAAATTTTCTTGAGCTTGTTGAACGAGAAATTTGGAAATCACTCACTGAGTAAATTTGATATCTGCGACAAGCTTGGCACAAGATTTTTCATTTCGCTCTCTGAGCAGTGAATATTTTCAATCATCTTTGTCATGGGACCTCGAACGTCGTTCAACAGGGCTTGCATTTCTTGAATATGTGTTCCTATTTTCTCCTGCCCCTCAAGAATACGAGAGGTTTCGATTTTTCCGGTCAAACGAATGATCTCAAGTGCAGTCAGAGAAACGGCCAAAGATTCCAGCCCACGAGAAACCTGCCGAGAGAGATCTCCAAATTGATTGCTTACTTTGAGTCCTTCGGTAGCAAGTTGGATCGCTTTCATCGACAAAATGTGCTTGTTTTCTTGGACAGTCTGCGAGGAGCTGTCCTTCGCGGTTTCCATTAAAAACATTCGATACATTTCACATGCATATCGCGCCGTGGCGGCAGTGAAGCGCATTTGCTTTGAGAGTTCGAGGATTCTTTGCACAGGGTGCTCAAATTTGAGTGCTGAGTCTCTAACCGATTGCCCCCATTCGTTAAACTTTGATGAGACAACATTTAAGGTGACGCCCTGCGCGCCCAATCTTTCTGAGCCAGCTGCCATATTGATTGCTAGATGTCCTAATTTAGAGCATCGATCAATAACGGAAACTGCCTCTGAACGGAACTGCTGGATAACTTCCGAGAGGTGGCTAGCGCTTGTCACAACGCTTTTAAAGAGCGTTAAAAGTCTATTCGCATTCTGGATCTCCTCGTCATGATGAGAATGATCGAGGCGATCTGGCACGACGAGATGATCTCTAGAATTCATCTCCTCCGTTACTGCTAGTGACATGAAATCGTCGTAAGACTCTAGGCCAAGAGTTTTCAGTTGAGAAAGTAAGAATTCAGTTGCCTGATTAACTCCTTGGGGCCGACTTTCTAAAGTTAACATTTCTCTATAGAGACTTGGGATGAGGTTAAACAGCTTGGATGTTGGTTTAAGGCGAATGGATAGAAACCCGTTAGATATGGGAGTAGCGTATGCAAGAACCCAGTAGTATTTTCCTGATTTTGACCGGTTCTTAACGTAAGCGACTATGGATTTCCCGGTTAAAAGATAGGACCATAGTAGTTTAAAAACGGCCTTTGGCATTTCAGGATGGCGAATAATATTATGGGGCTTATTTAGAAGCTCTTCGGTTGAAAATTCGCTTACCCGGACAAAGACTGAATTCCCGCCGAGGATGATCCCTCGGGCATCCGTTCTAGAGAAGAAAAGCTCATTTGCATTGAAGGGTGACTCGCTCTCAGTCATTGCAAGTCTCAAAGGTTCGCAAAGTGATCTTCAAATATTTGTGGCCTAGAGAGTTCTTGTTCAAACTTTTTTTGCCCAACTCATGCACCATCCGTTGTCCGGCACCAGGCCATTTGCAAAGAGGGTACACTGACCCCAGCCGCCTTTCGGGTTATTATAGAGCATGCAGTTATTACAAGCCTGCTTTTTCCCTTCTGAGGTCTTCAGCTGTGGAAATTTTGTAGAGTCTGCCTTAGTGCGGTCTGGCACGTACCCGAGAGCTTTGGCCATGGCATCGTTTGGATCGAGATTCTTTGTGGGGCGCGGTGGCAAAGTGGGTGCGGGAGGAGTCGCCGACAATCGAGCGGATGTCGCTGCAACACAGATCGATCCCAACAATGTATTGAGAAATATTCTCCTTGAGGTGTTTGATTTCTTCATATGAACAGATTAGCCAATACTGGCATCGCGCAGTATGATTTAGATCATAACCAGATAGGGTGATTTTATAATATTTTCGGTGAGCAGCTTTGTCGTATCTGTGGGCGACACTTCTCTTTTCGATGATGAGGGATGTCATACTCAGAATGTTGGAATTGTGATTGAGTGGGCGGATGGGTTTGGACAATTGTATGAGTAGTGAGGGTCAAAATTCCTTGATTTCTACGTGGAAAGATAAAGGCGATTCAGAGTTGCACCTCGATCTACGAGCTTTTATCGAGGCCGGTGGTGAACCTTACGCGATCATCATGAGACACTTAGCGGATAGCAATGGCTCGGTCGTTCTTGTTGTTCATGCTCCCTTTGAACCGAAGCCTCTTGAAATGCAGGCAAAGCAAATGGGTTATGCGACGAGGCTCTATCGAGAAGGCGTTGATCACTTTTGTCTTGAGCTCAAAAGTTCTTAGGATATTTTGGGCCCTTAGTCGGCTTGTTTTAAAATGTCTTCCAGATTGTTTGGTCTCGGCACCAAGAATCCCGATTTCTCTGTCAAAACAATTTGTTCTTTTTGCCAGCGGCTCATTGTGCGGATGACGGTTTCGATTCTTACGCCAATCATGTCTGCAAGTTCTTGGCGGGTAATAACAAATGGAATTTCCACTCCGACGGGCGTAATCCTGCCGGAGCGTTGAAGACTTAGAAACAATTGTGCAAGTCGAGCGTCGACGCTGCCACTGCCAATCTCGTGCAATCGCTGAGTCATGGCGCGCACCCTTTGCGTTAGGTCTCGAATAGTTGCCAATAAAATTTCTGGAAAGCGATTTCCCAGGTCAAAATAATCTGATTTCTTCATTTCCAAAATAAAGGAGTCCTCACTCGCCATTGCGGAAGCGGGAAAAACATCGTTGTCGATGAGGGCGACCTCCCCAACTGACTCACCAGAGCGAAAAATATTGAGGATCAACTCTCGACCACTCTCGAGATTTTTAAAAACCTTAACCGCACCTCTTTCAATGAGGTAGAGACGATTACAAGTTTCACCTTCCGTGAATACATTCGAACGTTTTTCATAGTATTTTCGAGTGAGTCGCTCTGCTAGCCAAGCTATTGCATTTGGCGAGACACCAGCAAACCTTGGGCATCGTTGTATTGTTTTAGGATCGACCATTTTGAACCAATCCTTATCAATTTACACTCGCAAATCAAGCTTGCGCCTACGCATATGACTTCACGACCCTGCCTTCAATCCAATCGCTAGCTCTAACTCAAAAGGTTCCAGCAGTTTGTTGAGCATAGCAAAACTCGGTTTGCGTCGACCCTTCACAAAGTCATTCACTTTTTGCTTCGACGTTCCGATGAGCTCCGCAAATTCCTTTTCGCCCATCTTTTGAGCGAGAATGACAAGAGCGTCTTCCACCGATTGCTCGTCTTCCTCGACGAGATGAATGAGGTAGTCGCGCGCATAATCGGAATCTTGAAGTTTCTCGGCCATCATTTTGTCGTATGACTCAGTTCGTTTGGGCATAATTCCTCCAGTGGTCTTTAGCCTTTTCAATATCTGCATTTTGCCTTCGCTTCGTGCCTCCAGTGAGAAGGAGGATGATACGATTTTCTACTTCTGCAAAATACACACGGTATCCTGGGCCAAAGTGAATTCTCAGTTCTGAAACTCCGTCGCCTAAGCGCTTTGTTTCGTTTTTCACCGCTCCTAATTTGAGCCGATCTAAATAGCGGTCGACTCGAAACTGCACTTGTCGATCGAGCGATTCAAACCATTCACGGAAAGGCACCTTTCCGGATGGTGTGCAGTACATCTCAATTTCTTTCACAGGAACCTCCTCAATAGTACCCACAAATGGGTACTATGTCAAATGGGTCAAATTCTCTGTAAACTCACCAGAGAGAGTAAGCCGGTGACGTAGCCTTTCGATGGTCTACCGATGGTCTACGGCGAACCGAAATTAACCGAACTCATCCGAAACATCCCATACTTCACATCACGTCGATCACCTCGACTAGTTTGTTAGTTTTGGTTTCTATTATGGTTTTAAGATGCTCTCGTAAGCTTTTGACTTCCTACAGAAATCGCCTATGGTGACTTCTGTAGGTTCGCGGACCGGGACGGCCTGGTAGCTCGTCGGGCTCATAACCCGAAGGTCGTTAGTTCAAATCTAACCCCCGCAACCAATTTACTTGTTCTTAAAATCCCTGAATTCGCTAAGTATCCAAAACATCTGAGGTCTCTAAATAGCCTTAAACGGGTTTCTCGCGGCTTCTGCGTTTCATCACATTTCAGAATTTTTCATGAGTTGTCTTCTCGCGTCTTCCGGTTGGCTGAAATTTTATGGATTAGTTATTTACCCGTTAAAGCTGCATCCTTTTCAATCGTAGCGCATTCATCACGACTGAAACAGAGCTGAGTGCCATCGCAAGACTTGCAAAAATCGGACTCAAAAGAGTGCCCGTGAATGGATATAAAATCCCAGCGGCAATTGGAACGCCTAGTGCGTTGTAAGCAAAAGCAAAGAAAAGATTCTGTCGAATATTTGTCATAGTGCCCCGACTTAGTTGAATCGCTTTGGCAATACCTCGTAGATCGCCTTTCACTAAAGTGACACCGGCACTTTCCATCGCAATATCGGTTCCCGTTCCCATGGCCACTCCCACTTGTGCTTGAGCGAGAGCCGGAGCGTCGTTGATTCCATCTCCAGCCATTGCGACGATGCGGCCTTCTTGTTGGAACTTTTTTATTACCTCTGCTTTTTGCTCCGGCAAAACTTCCGCAATTACTTCGTCAATATTGAGCTTTTTTGCGACAGCCTCTGCGGTCGTTCGGCTGTCTCCGGTTAACATCACAATTTTCACTTTGTTTCGATGAATGAGATCAATGGCCTCGGGGGTCGAATTCTTAATGGGATCCGCGACTCCTAAAAGAGCAACGGCTTTGCCATCAACACCCATGAACATGACAGTCTGGCCGTCCTTTCGAAGTTCATCGGACTTTGAAAGAAGAGATTCAATATTAATTTTTTCAGCTTCAAAAAGTTTTTTGTTTCCGACGATGATTTTTCGACCACTCACTATGCCTACGACGCCCTTACCAGTGACGGATTGGAACTGATCGGATTTTTTAATTTCGATTCCACGATCTTTGGCGCCAATCACAATGGCTTGCGATAGTGGATGTTCACTTGCCTGCTCGAGACTTGCAGCCAGCGATAAAATTTCATTTTCTTCAATATCCGCCGTGGCAACAACAGAGACGAGTTTCGGACGACCTTCCGTGAGGGTTCCCGTTTTATCTACAACGAGAGTATCCACTTTTTGAAAGGCTTCGAGAGCTTCGGCATTCTTGATCAAAATTCCAGAACTCGCTCCACGACCAATTCCCACCATGATCGACATGGGAGTAGCGAGACCGACCGCGCAGGGGCAGGCGATAATTAATACAGCAACTGCATTCACAATTCCGTATATAAATGATGGTTCAGGACCGAATACCCACCATGCAACGAATGTAATCATCGCAATGATTACAACGGCGGGCACAAAATAGGCGGCAACGAGGTCCGCCAATTTTTGAATGGGGGCTCGACTTCGCTGAGCCTCGGAAACCATATGGACGATCTGAGAAAGAAGAGTGTCTTTTCCAATTCGCTTTGCTTCCACCACGAAACTTCCCGTTTGGTTAATCGTGGCACCGGTCACTTTCGATCCTATATCTTTCGAGCTTGGAATGGGCTCACCCGTGATCATTGATTCATCGACATGGCTCGATCCCTCTACAACAATTCCATCGACTGGAATTTTTTCACCGGGACGGACGCGTAATCTATCTCCTACATGAACATCAGAAAGAGAAATGTCCTCTTCGGTTCCGTCTGAGCGAATGATTCGAGCTGTTTTTGGCGCTAGTCCGAGAAGCTGCTTGATTGCTTGAGATGTTTGACTACGCGCTCGCAGCTCCAGGACTTGGCCAAGTAGAACGAGAACAGTAATTACGGCAGCCGCTTCAAAATAAACGGCGACTCTTCCATGTTCATTTAAATACGAAGCTGGAAATAACTGAGGAAAAAATCCCGCAACAAGGCTGTAAACGTAGGCGGTGCCAACGCCAATCGCAATTAGGGTGAACATGTTTAAGTTCCACGTACGAACCGATTGCCAGCCGCGTTCAAAAAATGGCCAGCCACCCCACAGGACCACAGGTGTAGCGAGTAATACTTGAAACCAAAACCCGATTTCACCATGAAGAAAATTTTCAAGCTGTGGAATGAAATGTTCAAACATAACGGCTAATAACGGCAAAGAAAGTGCTGCACTGATCCAGAATCTAAGGCTCATGTCTTTTAATTCATGATTTTCTTCAGAGAGAGCCGTAGGTGTGCGTGGCTCTAGCGCCATTCCGCACTTCGGACAACTTCCCGGTTTATTGCTGACGACTTCGGGATGCATAGGACATGTATATTCGACTTCTTCCGACGAATGATTGGCTGGATCTATGCTAGCCATTTCTTTCTGAAGATACTTCTTTGGATTCGATTGAAATTTCTGCAGACATGAGGCGCTGCAAAAGTAATACGGCCCAGAAGCCATGACATGTTTATGTTTGGCCGTTGTTGGATCAACCTTCATTCCACAAACTGAATCAATAACTGAGCGACTTTGAATTGTAGGTTCGTGATGGCAAGAAGCGTGATCATGTTCGGAGTGCTCATTTGTTTTTGAATGTTTCATAAAAAACCTTTCTTACTTCGGCTGTTTGCTACAACAGCTTCCTTTGCCTGAGGCACGTCGAAACAGAATGAGGATCAGGATTGAACTCAAGATAACGACTGCTCCTATTCCTAAAATGGTCTCCATACTTACTCCTTCATTTGTCCAAAAAGTTGAACCAGCTCTCTGATTTTTGTTTCGGTTTCTGCAGCGTCTCGAGAGTGAATGGCGTTTCGAACGCAACCTCTCAGGTGCTTCTCTAAAATTGAACTCTCTATAGATCGGAGCGCAGCACGTGCCGCTCGTATCTGGGTGATGATCTCGGGACAATACCGGTGATCGTCTATCATTTTTTGCACGCCCTCAACTTGCCCCCGAACGCGATTAAGCCGCTTTTTCTCTGGCTCGTAATCGTGGTGATGGGTGTGCTGACTATCCGGCTTTTTCTTCATTTCGAATTCCTCTTTAAGGCGTTAAAATCTCTTTACTTAAATATACCATATGGGGGTATAGTGTATTTGTCAAATGGGTGATAGATTAATGATTATCTGTCACAGATCGACACTTTGTTCGTATACCCTAATGGAGGTGAATAAATGAGAACGGCACTATTGAGTACATTATTAGGAATTTTGCCTGCGGCACTTTTGGCCCACGGAGAAGATAAACTGGGGCCCAACGGCGGTTACATTCGTATGCCGGGTGGCTTTCATACAGAAGTGAAAATAACAGCAGGCAATCTCCAAATTTATCTTTTGGATATTCAGTGGAAAGATCCGGTGACGGAACAATCGAAAGTTGACGTTGAGTACAAGGCATCGACTGCCGCAACGAAACTCGCTTGCCGAGCCGACCAAAACTTCTTTTCATGCGATCTTCCAAAGGAATTTAACAAAAACACAGGAAAACTTTTGGTGATGGCTGAAAGAAAGGGAATGAAGGGCGCAAAAGCTGAATACGATTTACCCCTAAAACTACTGAATCAAAAAGATGAACATTCCTCTCACCATTAAAATTTTTGACTAAATAAAAATGATGTCTGTTATTTGACGGAGAGAAGGAGGCGCAAGGATTCTTAAATGGATTTATAGAAATGACGATAAAAGTATCCGCAACGACTTGTTAGGCTTTGTGAAACGTCACAAAAACGGAGCTCGAGCGTATACTAAATGGAGATAGATCTTATGGTTGCTCCTGAAGATAAGTCTTTGTTAGACTTCGGATATTGCATGAGAGGGAATGTGTTCAAATTGCTTGTTACAGGAATACTTGGACTATCTCTTTTGACCCACGGAGCGGCGGCTCATGCCTGCTGCGAAACACCTACTTTAGATCAGTTAAATATTGATTTGAAGGTAGAAGCCTCGGTTCATGCAAATCTATCAGAGACAGATAGCTCTCAACGTGAAGAAGGTGAAGCTGTCGATTTTGAAAAAGCCCACTGCAGCTCATCCTGCGTTGGGTTTGTAACCAAATCCGAAGCGCGCTTCTTTGCAGACTCAGTTAAAAGGGTTCAACCGGTTCGGTCTTTCTTTAGAGTTTCGTCTTTCGACCTATCCCTTTTTAAACCTCCTCGCGCCTAATTTTTCTCCAGGAATTTTTGAAGATTGATTTCGGCTTGCCTGAGGAGGGTTTGTGTTTGATCGTTTAATTCAGCTCGCGCTAAAAAATCGGATGCTTGTGTCTGCCATCGCGGCTTTTGTCGCGGTTTATGGCACGATCGTTCTCATCAATCTTCCGATTGATGTCTTTCCAGATCTCAACCGCCCCACTGTCACTGTTCAGACCGAAGCCCCTGGGATGGCGCCTGAGGAAGTTGAAACTCTCGTAACGCTTCCACTCGAAGCGGTACTTAATGGATTGCCTGGAGTCGAACGGGTGCGATCGAGTTCTGGGGTGGGCCTCTCTTTTGTGTATGTGGAGTTTGCTTGGGGCACGGATATTTTTAGGAATCGTCAGCTCGTCGCCGAAAAATTAGCGCTAGCTAAAGAAACATTACCGTCTGGAATCACTCCGATCATGGGACCTATCTCGTCCATCATGGGTGAGATCATGTTGATCGGTCTGAAATCCGAAGACGGATCCGTTTCTCCGATTGACCTTCGAACATTGGCAGAATGGACACTTCGTCCGCGACTGATGACGATCCCGGGCGTCTCTCAAGTAATTTCAATGGGGGGCGGACTCAAACAGTATCAAATTCTCATATCCGCCGAGAAACTTAAGAAATTTCAACTGACCCTCGAAGACGTTGAAGAAAATCTTTCTCGTGTCAGTCAGAATACCACGGGAGGTTTCATTGATCTCAATCAGCAGGAATACCTAGTGCGGAACCTTGGAACGACTCGATCACTTGAAGATATTGCAAATTCCGTTGTCGGTCTTCACTTTGGCCGACCGATTCTCGTGAAAGATATTGCTCAAGTTCGTATCGGAGCGCGAGTAAAGCGCGGCGACGGAAGTGTGAATGCCAAGCCGGCAGTCATTATGAGTATTCAAAAGCAGCCTGACGCGAACACCGTAGTTCTCACCGAAAAAATTGAGAAAGCCCTAAGCGAGCTTGAAAAAGCTTTGCCAAAAGGCGTTCAGCTCGAAAAAGATTTATTTAAGCAGTCTCATTTCATTGAAAACGCCATCAACAATGTGAAGCTTGCCATGCGGGATGGGGTGATTCTCGTTTTTATCGTTCTCTTTCTCTTCTTGCTCAATTTCAGAACGACATTAATCACGCTCACTGCGATTCCACTCTCATTTGTTGTCACTGCAATCATCATGAAACTTTTTGGTATTGGCGTTAATACAATGACTCTTGGTGGGCTGGCCGTCGCCATCGGCGAACTTGTTGATGATGCCATCGTTGATGTTGAAAACGTTTTTCGACGACTGAAAGAAAATCGCCAAAAGGAACATCCTGAGTCATCTTTAAAAGTCATATATTTGGCTTCAACCGAAGTAAGAAACTCGATTGTTTTTGCGACTATTATTGTGATTCTCGTTTTTATTCCGCTGTTTTATTTGAGCGGAATTGAGGGTCGTCTCTTTATTCCTTTGGGTGTCGCTTATATCACAGCGATCTTAGCGTCACTACTGGTCTCGCTTACTGTGACGCCCGTACTTTGCTCTTTTCTCCTTACGAGAGGAAAACTGATTGAGCGTCCGGACGGCGCACTTGTGCGATGGTTAAAAAGATTGGATCAAAGATTTCTTACTTGGGGACTTAACCATTCGAACTTAGTAATCGCGTCGGTAATTGTTTTGTTTATTGGAGCGATTTCACTAGCCCCCTTTATGGGGAAGGAATTTTTACCAAAATTCAATGAAGGTACCGCAGCGGTTGGTCTCCTAGCTCAACCTGGAATTTCATTAGCGGAGTCAAATAAACTCGGAACACAAGCAGAGGAAATTCTTCTCAAGATACCCGAGGTTAAATCAGTCGCAAGACGAACGGGCCGAGCCGAACTCGACGAACACGCCGAAGGCGTTCATTCATCCGAAATTGATGTGGATTTTAAGGAAGGTGGCAGGAGCCGAGATATAGTATTATCCGAAATGCGCGAAAAGCTTGAGGCTATTTCAGGCGTGTTTTCAAATATCGGCCAACCGATCTCTCACAGACTCGATCACCTGTTATCAGGAGTGCGCGCCCAAATCGCGATCAAAGTTTTTGGACCTGACCTTAATACACTCCGAAGTAAAGCTTCAGAAATTT